>NZ_RZSU01000047.1:0-49603 GCF_003997585.1 Mesorhizobium sp. M5C.F.Cr.IN.023.01.1.1
CGAAGTGACCACACCGGTCAGCTTCACGCCGTTGATGAGAAAGATGGTGAGTGGGTTTTTGCTTTTGCGAACTGAATTCAGGAACAGGTCCTGAAGATTTTGCGATCGTTCCGCCATTGTTCTTGTCTTTCGCCGATCCCCTTCGGTTTGCACCTCAATGCGCCAAATTACCCGGCACGTGTCAAGCGCGCAAACACCATCTTGCCGTCAATAACGACAAGCAGAACGAGATATTGATGTTCATTCCACCTGTGCGGTTATCAGGCTGGACTTTTTTCCGCAACGTCAAAAAAGGCTTGCCGCAAGGAAAGTGTTATCGAGCCCGGATGGCCATTGGCGACGGGAGCGCCGTCGATCGCCACGATCGGCATGGCGATGGTGGTCGCGGAGCTGATGAAAACCTCGCGCGCAGCCTTGGCCTCGGCGACCGAAAAACCGCGCTCCTCGATCTTCAGGCCTAGCTTGGCGGCCACTTCGAACAGCGTGGTGCGGGTGATGCCGCGCAGGATGCCGTGCTCGGCCGGACGCGTCACCAGCACACCATCCCTGGTGATGATCCAGGCGTTCGACGATCCACCTTCCTTGACGGTGCCGTCGGCATCGACGAACCAGGCTTCCTGGGCGCCGGCTTCCTTGGCCTTCTGCTTGGCGAGCACATTTGGCAGCAGGCCGACCGACTTGATATCGACCCGATCCCAACGATTCTCCGGCACGGTGATAACCTTGATTCCGCTTTCGGCTCTCTTTGCGGCAGCAGCGGGGTCGGCTTTCCTGGCGGTCACCACCAGCGACGGCTTCGTGCCCGCCGCCGGGAAGATAAAGTCACGGCTGGCGACGCCACGCGTCACCTGAAGATAGACCAGGCCATCGGTGACACGGTTGCGGCGAACCACCTCACGCATAATAATCGGCAACACGCCCCGCGTGACAGGCCAATCGATCGACAATTCGGTCAGCGAGCGGTTTAGCCGTCCGAGATGGCGAGGCATATCAACGATGAAGCCGCGCGCTACCTCGCAGACCTCGTAGACGCCATCGGCGAACTGATAACCACGGTCCTCGACATGCACGAAGGCGTCGGCGTGAGCGACATAGCGCCCGTTCACATAGGCAATGCGCGGCATGAGGCCACCCCTGGAGAAGTCAGCGCATGACCCCGAAAATCGGAATCGATTTTCGGGGTCTTGCGCAAAAATCAAAATGCTACAGCGTCCTTTGAGCGTCCCAAAAAGACCCGCGGCGCTGCAGCGCTTTCTTATGCGATTCCGCCGGCGCCGTAACCGATAATTGCGTAGGCCATGATGGATTGGCTATCAGACGCCCAGCGACTTCAGCTTGCGGTGAAGCGCCGAGCGTTCCATGCCGATGAACTCGGCCGTCTTCGAGATGTTGCCGCCAAAACGATTGATCTGGGCGATTAGATAGTCCTTCTCGAATTGTTCGCGCGCTTCACGCAACGGCAGCGCCATGATGTGCTGATCGGATTGGTTTGGCGTGCGCGGCATGACATCGCCGATCTCGGCAGGCAAAAGATCGGCGGTGATCGGTGCATCGATATCGTCGCCGCGCGCCAGGATCATCAGTCGCTCGACGTTGTTGCGCAACTGGCGGACGTTGCCTGGCCAGTTGTGCGCCTGCAGCACCGCCAGCGCGTCGTCGCCGATGCGCCGCGGCCGGATGCCGGCCTGGCGGGCGATCTGCTTCATGAAATTGTCGACAAGATAGGGGATGTCCTCCCGCCGCTCGGCCAATCCCGGCACCATGACCGGAACCACCGCCAGACGGTGATAGAGATCCTCCCGGAAACGACCGTCGGCGATCATCGCCTCCAGGTTCTGCGAGGTCGACGAAATGATTCGAACATCGACCTTGACCCGTTTGGTACCTCCTACCCGCTCGAACTGCTGTTCGACCAGCACGCGCAGAATCTTGTTTTGCGTTTCGCGCGGCATGTCGGCCACTTCGTCGATGTAGAGAATGCCGCGATGGGCTTCCTCAAGCGCGCCGACCTTGCGTTCGACACCGTTGGATTCGGTACCGAACAGCTCGACCTCCATGCGTTCGGGCGTGATGTTGGCAGCGCTCAGCGTGACAAATGGTGCGCTCTTGCGCGCCGACAGCGTGTGGATGGCGCGAGCCGCGAGTTCCTTGCCAGACCCGGACGGGCCGATGATCATGACGCGGCTGTTGGTCGGCGCAACGCGCTCGATGGTCTGGCGCAACTGGCTCATCGCCGACGACATGCCGATCAGGTCGAAGGTTTCGCCGCTGCGCAGCTTGAGATCAGAAACCTCGCGTCTGAGTTTCGAGGTTTCAATCGCACGTTCGGCGATGAGAATCAGTCTGTCGGCCTTGAACGGTTTCTCGATAAAGTCATAGGCGCCGCGGCGGATGGCCGAGACCGCCGTCTCGATATTGCCGTGGCCCGAGATCATCACCACAGGCAAGCTCGGATGCATCGTCTTGATCTCGTCCAGCAACGCCAGTCCGTCCAGACGTGAGCCTTGCAGCCAGATATCAAGGAATATCAGCCTCGGCGCCCGGTCGGCTACCGCCGCCAGGGCGCTGTCGGCATCGAATGCCGTGCGGGTTTCGTGACCTTCGTCGCTTAGGATACCGGCGACAAGTTCACGGATGTCTTCCTCGTCATCGACGATGAGAATGTCAGACGCCATTACCGACCTTTTCAGTTTCTCTTTCGTTTTCCGTCTTGCCTTCGCCGCGCGACGGCACGGTGGCGACGAGCGGCAGAATGATGCTGATCATCGCGCCTCGCCCGTCGTGGAAATCCGCCGGCGCATCATGCAGTTCGAGCCGGCCGCCATGGTCCTCCACTATCTTCTTGACGATAGCGAGGCCGAGCCCCGTGCCTTTCTCGCGTGTCGTCATGTAAGGCTCGAGCAATCGCTGGCGATTCTCGCGCGGCAAGCCCTTGCCGTTGTCGATGACATCGATGCGAATCGCGCCATTCTGGCGCCCTGCTTGAATCCGGATTATGCCGTGCGAGCGGTCCTTCTGATCAAGTCCGTCAATCGCCTCGGCCGCGTTCTTGATAACATTTCCAAAAGCCTGCGCCATCAGGCGGCTGTCGAAAGTGCCTTTGAGCGGTTCGTTGCCGAACACGCGCTCGAAGGTGATATCGGATCGGCTCACTTCGACGAGGAACGAGGCTTCGCGCAACGATTCGCGCAAATCGAGGGCCTTCATTTCGGGCTTGGGCATGCGTGCGAAAGCGGAGAACTCGTCGACCATCCGGCCGATGTCCTCTACTTGCCTGATGATCGTATCGGTGCACTGATCGAAAACCTCGCGGTCTTCGGTGATGACCTTGCCGTAGCGGCGCTTGATGCGCTCGGCGGAAAGCTGGATCGGTGTCAGCGGGTTCTTGATCTCGTGGGCGATGCGCCGCGCCACATCCGCCCAGGCCGAGGAACGCTGCGCCTGGACCAGATCGGTGATGTCATCGACCGTGACGACATAGGATTTCTCCTCCGAACCGTCGTCGCCGGCCTCGACCGTGATCTGCACGTTGAAGGTCCGCTCCGTACCGGCGCGATAGAAGGTCACCTGCTCGCGGTGGACAGGCTTGCCCGACTTGCGGCCGATCTCGAAGACGCGGCCGACATGCGGCAGCACGGCGGAGAGGTTTTGCCCGAGTGCGGCGGTAGCGGATATGGCCAGCATCGTTTCAGCCGACCGGTTGACGATGGTGACGATGCCATATGGATCGACGCCGATGACGCCAGCGGTGACACCGGCAAGCACGGCTTCCGAAAAACGCCGCCGCTCGTCGACCAAATCCTTGGCAGACAGTATCTCGTTACGCTGCGATTTCAGTTCCAGCAGCATCTTGTTGAAGGTGTCGCCGAGCGAGGCGACGTCTCCGTCGGAGGGCCGAACCGGGACGGCAACGTCGAGATTGCCTGTCGCGACCTCGTCGGCCGCGCCGATGAGCTGGCGGATCGGCCGCACCAGGCGGTCTGCCACGGCAATTCCGGTCCAGATGGCGGACAGAATGATGATCAGCGTCAGCGACAGGTAGGGAAGTGCGAACGCCACCTGCGAAGTGCGGCGATTGTCTTCCAGACCGCGATATTCGTCGGTGTTGGATCTGACAATCTGCCGCGCCTTGATCACCTCGGGATCGACGAGCCGGATGGTGTAGAGATAGAGCCCTTCGATCTCGCGCAGTTTGACGATGGCGCCCATGATATTGCGCGTCTTCGGCTCGATCAGCACCGGCCTGCCGTCGGCGGCACTGCTCATGGCGCCTTCCGGCGGCTCCGGCATGGCAAAATCGGCGTCGGTCTTGGCGCTCATGACGAACGAACCGTCGGGCCTGACCAGTGCGGCATGGGCCAGCGAGCGTCCGACGGCTTCCTTGTTCATGAGATCGAGGAAGCCGGTTCGATCGAGGCCATAGAGCGCACGGGAGGCGTCGAGATCGTAAGCCATCGACAGGGTCGTTCCCTGGAGATTGCGCGCGTTCTCCTGCACATAGGCATCGGCGATCGACAGCGACGAATTGACGATCGTCTTGGTGCGGATCTCGAACCAGCGATCAAGACCGATATCGAGTGTGATCGAGGCGATAATGGCCACCATGATGGCGGGAATCGCGGCGACCAGCGCGAACATCGCCACGATCCGTACATGCAGCCGCGACGCCGCCTTGCCGCGCCGGCGCGCCATCACGATACGATGCACTTCGCGGCCGACCAGCGCGATCAGAAACAGGATGAACGCCGCATTGAGGGCGATAAGCGCCAGCGTTGTCCTCTCGTCCGGCGTGATCGGCGTGGCGCCGACGAGGATGGCGAAGGAGATCGCCGCCGTAACCAGCGCACCGGCAATTGCCACCACGCCGGGCAGCGCAAGCAGCCGGCGCCCGTCCCGTGTGCCAGGTTCGCTGAAAAGCGCTTCGCTCGGTGTCTGTGCCTGTGGAGCCATGTCGCCGTCTAGAGCCAGTGATTGCGTCGGATGTATGCAACGCATTGTGGCGATTATGCAACAAGTGTGACCTGGACGGAAATGTTTCGGCGATCGATCCCCG
The DNA here is from genome assembly GCF_003997585.1 of Mesorhizobium sp. M5C.F.Cr.IN.023.01.1.1. Classification (NCBI taxonomy): domain Bacteria; kingdom Pseudomonadati; phylum Pseudomonadota; class Alphaproteobacteria; order Hyphomicrobiales; family Phyllobacteriaceae; genus Mesorhizobium; species Mesorhizobium sp. M5C.F.Cr.IN.023.01.1.1. Next base: position 5,054 of record NZ_RZSU01000047.1, read on the forward strand.
GAAAAGGCTTCGCTATGCCGGCCTGGTCGATTTGTAGACGTTGACGCCGAGTTCGCGAATTTTCTTGCGTAGCGTGTTGCGGTTGAGCCCCAGGAGTTCCGCAGCCTTGATCTGGTTGCCGCGGGTTGCCGTCATTGAGGCCAGCACCAGCGGATATTCGACCTCGGAGAGAATGCGCTGATAGAGGCCGGCGGGCGGCAAATCGCCGGCGAACGAAGCAAAATAGCGCTGCAGGAAATGTTCCACCGCCTGGCCGATGGAGAGGTCGTCGGGAATGAGGTTGCCGCCAGCGGGAACGACCGGCCTCTCGCCGGTCTTCAGTTCCGCCTCGATGACTTCGGCGGAAATCTCATCCTGAGAATAGAGTGCGGCAAGCCTGCGGACAAGATTTTCGAGCTCGCGCACGTTGCCTGGCCACGGGTAGCGCTTCATCAGCTCGATGCCGCCGGTGGAAATGCGCTTGGTCTGCAGGCCTTCGCTGGCGCCGAGCTTGAAGAAGTGCCGGACGAGATCTGGAACGTCCTCAGACCGCTCGCGCAGCGCCGGCAGCCTTAGCGGCACGACATTCAGGCGATAGAACAGGTCCTCGCGGAAAAGCCCCTGATTGATCAGCGTGCGCAGATCCTTGTTGGTGGCGGCGACGATGCGGACGTCGGTTTTGATCGGCGTACGGCCGCCGACGGTGGTGTACTCGCCCTGCTGCAGGACACGCAGCAGGCGCGTCTGCGCTTCCATCGGCATGTCGCCGATCTCATCGAGGAAGAGCGTGCCGCCTTCGGCCTGCTCGAAACGGCCGGTGGAGCGGTTCTGCGCACCGGTGAAGGCGCCTTTCTCGTGCCCGAACAGTTCCGATTCGATCAGGTCGCGCGGGATCGCCGCCATGTTGATCGCGACGAAGGGGCCGCCGCGGCGGCGGCCGTATTCGTGCAGCGCGCGCGCCACCAGTTCCTTGCCGGTGCCCGATTCACCTGAAATCATCACCGTCAGGTCGGTCTGCATCATACGCGCCAGCATGCGGTAAATATCCTGCATGGCGGCCGAGCGGCCGACCAGCGGCATCGTTTCCGGCGGCTCGTCGGCCCGCGCATCGATCTTCGGCCGTCGGGGCTCGGAAAGCGCCCGGTTGACGATGCTGAGAAGCTCGGTCAGGTCGAACGGTTTCGGCAGATATTCGTAGGCGCCGGTTTCGGAGGCACGAATCGCGGTCATGAACGTGTTCTGGGCACTCATGACTATTACGGGCAGTTCCGGTCGCGCCTTCTTGATGCGCGGCAGCATGTCGAAAGCGTTCTCGTCCGGCATGACCACGTCGGTGATGACGAGATCGCCCTCGCCGGCCGCCACCCAGCGCCATAGCGTCGAGGCGTTGGACGTCACGCGCACCTCGTGGCCGACGCGCGAAAGCGCCTGATTGAGGACCGTGCGGATCGCCGCATCGTCGTCGGCGACGAGAATATTGCCGCGAACCGTCATTTGCGGTCTCCTTCGCCATCATCGTCTGTGCCGAACGGCGTTTCTTTCCAGGCTGGCATCAGGATGCGGAAGGTGGTTGCGCGCGGCGTCGAATCGCATTCGATGATGCCGCCATGCTCGCCGACGATTTTCGCGACCAGCGCCAGACCAAGCCCCGACCCGTTCGGCTTGGTGGTGATGAAGGGATCGAACAGGATCGGCAGGATATCTTCGGAAACGCCAGAACCGTTGTCGCGCACGCAGAATTCCAGCGGCAGCGACACGCGGCCCTGCGTTCCCGGAACGGAAACACGGATGCCCGGCCGGAATGCGGTCGACAGAGTGATCTCGCCTTGCGGATCGCCGCCAATGGCCTCGGCCGCATTCTTGACCAGGTTGAGGAACACCTGGATGAGTTGGTCGCGGTTGGCGAAAACCGGAGGCAATGATGGATCATAATCCTCCAATATCTTGATCCGCTTGGCAAAACCGTTCTTGGCAATCGCCTTCACATGGTCGAGCACGACATGGATATTGACCGGATAGCGATCGATGGGCCGCTCGTCGGAAAACACCTCCATGCGATCGACCAGCGAGACGATGCGGTCGGTCTCGTCGGTGATCAGCCGGGTCAGCGCGCGATCCTCGTCGGAAGCCGACAGTTCGAGCAGCTGGGCAGCACCCCGGATGCCGGATAGCGGGTTCTTGATCTCGTGGGCAAGCATCGCGGCAAGGCCGGTTACCGAGCGTGCCGCACCGCGGTGCGTCATCTGCCGGTCGATCTTGTCGGCCATCGATCGCTCCTGGAACATCACCACGACGGCGCCCGGGAATTCCGACACCGGCGCGACATAGAGATCGACGACCTTCTCGATGCCGAGGCGCGGCGACGATACGTCGACCCGGTATTCGTTGACGGGTGCCCGGCGCTCGCGCACCTGGTCGACAAGCGTCAGCAGCGGACTACCGAAGGGAATGAGCTTGGGGAGAGTATTGCGGGCGAGCATGGTCGCGCTCGAGCGGAAGAAATCCTCGGCATCGGCATTGGCGAAGGTGATGAACCCTTCCGCATCGACCATGATTACCGGGCGGCGGATGGTGTTGAGCACAATGTGAGCGGCGTCCGCCATGTCCATGCTCTGTGTAAGCGTGGCGTTCATGCTGCGCTCCGCAGGTTCATCGCCTCGGCAGCGCGTGAAAACACCTCGCGCAACGCGGCAACGATGCGGACAGGCTCGAAGGAGGTGAGGATGGCCTTTCGCTGCTCATCAACGACGCCAACAGCGTGGCGGTCGAGATACCAGCCAAGATGCTTGCGCGCCTGGCGCACGCCGCTTTCGATGCCGTAGAGCGTTAGCATGTCCTCGTAGTGGGCAACGATGTAGTCGGCCAGCGCTTGCGGACTTTCGGGCACGCCGGGCGCCGCATCTTTTGCCGCGGCTGCCGCGATGCTGCCTGCCGTCCAGGGCGCGCCATAATGCGCGCGGCCGATCATCACCGCGTCGGCGCCCGACTGGTCGAGGATCATTGCTGCCTCCGCCGGCGATCCGACATCGCCATTGGCAACGACTGGTATCGATACAGCCTGCTTTACGCGTGCGATGGCGCGCCAGTCGGCCTTGCCCTGGTAGAATTGGCAGCGCGTGCGGCCATGCACCGTCACCATCTGGACGCCCGCCTGCTCGGCGCGGCGCGCCAGCAGCGGCGCGTTGAGCGCGCTTTCGTCCCAGCCGAGCCGCATTTTGACCGTGACTGGCACCTCGACGGCGCCGACCACCGCCTCAATCAACGACAAAGCGTGATCGAGATCGCGCATCAGCGCCGAACCGGCATAGCCGCCCGTCACCTTCTTGGCCGGGCAGCCCATGTTGATGTCGACGATGTCGGCGCCCTCGCCCGCGGCGATTCGAGCGCCCTCGGCCATATGCGCCGCCTCATGGCCGGCAAGCTGGACCATGTGCACAGGCAGCCCGGAATGGCGGATGCGAAGGCCGCAACCGGCCCTGCCCCTGGCAAGCTCGCCGCTCGCCACCATCTCCGACACGACCAATCCGGCGCCATGCGCATAGGCACGCTGCCGGAACGGCTCATCGGTTATGCCCGACATGGGCGCGAGAAAAGCGCGATTGCGGATTCTCACCCTACCCACGTCCAGCGGCGAAGCCAATTTGGTGAGGTCATACATGCACAAAAACCAAGCATCTTTAGTTGCTGCACATTCTCTAGCCAGAATGGCAGCAATGTGCAACGCGCAATGACGTCACATTAAGGCGCATTTGGGAAAAATGCTGGCCTTGGGCCTATACCCGGGCCCTCGGCGGCGTACGCCTTTAGGAAAGGACGCTTTGGCACTTTGCATCTGCGCATGATCTCTTCCGAAAAGCGATTCCACTTTTCGGGATCATGCGCTAAGCGTCTCGGCATGACAGATGCAAGCGAAATGCGAGCTTTGGCTACGGACTCTAGGGTTGCCGTGGTTATCGTCGCCGCCGGCCGCGGCGCGCGCGCCGGTCAGGCCGACGGCCCGAAGCAATACCAGAGGATCGGTGGCCGTGCCGTCATCGCGCGCACATTGGATATGTTTTTGGCGCATCCGAGAATCGGTCCTGTCGTCGTCGCCATCCACGCCGACGACAGTGCGCTTTTTCGCAGCGCCGCCGGAGCCAACGCCGATCGGGTCATCACGGTGACCGGTGGCGCGTCCAGGCAGGACTCCGTCCGGCTCGGGCTGCTTGCGCTGAGAGGCCATGCACCGAGCCAGGTTCTGGTCCATGATGCCGTTCGCCCGTTCGTCGACGCCGAATTGATAGACCGTACGATCGCCGCTATCGGCGAGCGCCAGGGAGCGCTGCCTGCCTTACCCGTCGCCGACACGCTAAAACGTGAGTCGGCCGCCGGCATGATCGGGGAGACGGTTTCCAGGAACGGGCTTCATGCCGCCCAGACGCCGCAAGGCTTCCCGTTCTGGCCGATCCTGGCCGCCCACGAAAAGGCCCATCACTTGGGCAAGGCGGACTTCACCGACGATGCCGCGATTGCCGAATGGGCGCATATTCCGGTGAAAATCGTTCCGGGCTCGCCGGACAATGTCAAGCTCACCTGGGCAAGGGATATTTCGATGGCGGATCAGCGGCTTTCCGGCGAACGGCTGCGTTTTCCGGATATCCGCACCGGCAATGGCTATGACGTCCACGCGTTCGAGCCCGGCGATCATGTGACCCTGTGCGGCGTGTCCATCCCGCACGACAAGAAACTGGCCGGCCATTCGGACGCCGATGTCGGCCTGCACGCCTTGACCGACGCGCTGCTCGCCACCTGTGGCGCCGGCGACATCGGCACGCATTTCCCGCCGTCGGATCCGCAGTGGAAAGGCGTGGCCTCGCGGATCTTCGTCGAACATGCGGCAAGACTGGTGCGTGCGCGCGGCGGGCGCATCGCCAATGCCGACATCACGCTGATCTGCGAGGCGCCCCGGGTCGGCCCACATCGCGAAGCAATGACCGAAATCCTTTCGGAAATGCTGGCAATTTCCCGAGACCGTATCTCTATCAAGGCGACAACCAACGAAAAGCTCGGCTTTGTCGGACGCGAGGAAGGCATAGCGGCTATCGCCACCGCCAGCGTCGTATTTCCGGGGGATGTCCCCGAATGAGCAACAGCGATCTCGCAGATGCCCTGCTTCAGGCCTGCCGACAGCGTGGCATCATGCTGGCGACGGCCGAAAGCTGCACAGGCGGCATGATCATCGCCGCCCTTACCGACATCGCCGGCTCGTCCACGGTGGTCGACCGGGGTTTCATCACCTATTCCAACGAGGCCAAGACTGAGATGCTCGGCGTTTCCGCCGCCACGCTTGAGACGCACGGCGCGGTCTCGCGGGAAACCGCAGTCGAGATGGCGGCCGGCGCGTTGGCACATTCGCGCGCCGGACTCACCCTTGCTGTTACCGGCGTTGCCGGTCCGGGCGGCGGCTCGGCGGAAAAGCCCGTCGGCCTGGTCTGGTTCGGTATCGCCTTGACTGGCCGGCCGGTCGTCAGCGAATGTCAGTTGTTCGCCGACAAAGGCCGCAATTTCATCCGCCGGGAGACGGTCAGGCATGCGCTTGAACTGGGCTTGCGCGCACTCGCTGCGGATCAGGCTGCCGGCATTGCGCCATAGATGACGTCGGCGCGCTTCTCGAACGCTTCGGAGAACATGCGGAAGGCGCGATCGAACATCGCTCCCATCACCGCACCCAGAATACGGCTCTTGAATTCGTAGTCGATGAAGAAGCATACGTTGCAACCGCCATCGGCCGGCTCGAAACGCCAGGCATTGCTCAAATACTTGAACGGACCGTCGATGTATTTGACGTCGATGGCTTTCTCGCCAGGTTTTAGCAGCACCTGGGTCGTGAAAGTCTCGCGGATCGCCTTGTAGCCGATGCTCATGTCAGCGACGAGCAGGGTGCGTCCGTCGCGTTCCTTGCGCGAGCGAACCGTCAGCGCCTCGCAAAGCGGCAGGAATTGCGGATAGGATTCGACATCGGCGACCAGAGCGAACATCTGTTCCGGCGTATGCGCAACGCGGCGGTGGGCTTCGAATTGTGGCATGAAACCAGTGTGTTAGGCGGACTTCCTGAGAAACGCTTCCCGTGCCGCGCGCAGCTTGGCGAAATCGTCGCCGGCGTGATGCGACGAACGCGTCAGCGGGCTCGATGCCACCAGCAGGAAGCCCTTGGTCTTGCCGATCGTCTCGAAGGACTTGAATTCCTCCGGCGTGACGAAACGGATCACAGGGTGGTGTTTCTTCGACGGCTGCAGATACTGGCCGATGGTCATGAAGTCGACATTGGCCGAACGCAGATCATCCATCAACTGCAGTATCTCGTTCCGCTCCTCGCCGAGGCCAACCATGATGCCGGATTTGGTGAAGATCGACGGGTCGAGTTCCTTGACCCGCTGCAGGAGCCTGATCGAATGAAAATAGCGGGCGCCGGGCCGGACCGTCAGATAGTTCGACGGTACGGTCTCCAGATTGTGGTTGAACACGTCCGGCTTCGCCGCCACCACGATCTCCAGCGCGCCTTCCTTGCGCAGGAAGTCGGGCGTCAGGATTTCGATTGTCGTCGAAGGCGTTGCCGCCCTGATGGCGCGGATGACCCCGGCAAAGTGCTGAGCTCCGCCATCGGCGAGATCGTCGCGGTCGACTGAGGTGATGACGACATGGCTCAGACCCATTTGCTTGACGGCGTGAGCGATGCGCGCCGGTTCATCGGGATCAAGTGCGGTCGGAATGCCGGTGGCGACGTTGCAGAAGGCACAGGCGCGCGTGCAGATCTCACCCATGATCATGAAGGTGGCGTGCTTCTTTTCCCAGCACTCACCGATATTGGGGCAACCGGCCTCTTCGCAGACCGTCACCAGTCTGTGCGATTTCACGATTTCGCGCGTCTCGGCATAGCCTTTCGACACCGGCGCCTTGACGCGGATCCAGTCGGGCTTGCGCAGCACATCCTGGTCAGGTTTGTGCGCCTTTTCAGGATGCCGCAGGCGCGGCGCATTGGCGATCGTGTCGAGGACGGTGACCATCGGAAATCCAGTTCATTCGCGATCGCCTTCCGGCGTTCGCTTTCACAAGTCATCTAGGACTTTTCGCTGCAAAGAAAAAGGCCGCGGCGGCGCATGCCGCCACAGCCGTTTTCGCATGGCAAGAGTTCAGCAGCTAACGGCGCACCATGCGCCCTACCCAGATCAGCAGGCAGGCGCCAATGAAACCGGTGATCAGATAGGCGATCCAGCCGGCGCCGAAGGCGCCGATGTTGAGCGCCTGCAGGATAGCATTCAGCACGATCGCGCCGACGATGCCAAGAACGATATTCATCAAGATGCCCATGTTGCTTTTCATGAACATCTCGGCAAGCCACCCTGCCAAACCGCCGATGATGATGGCTGCGATCCAGCCCACGCCATTCACGTCCATATGCCCTCTCCTTGTGTGATGAATGCATCCGGAAACGAATTACCTTGCCGTTGAGTTCCTTGGCTTTCATGTGTCGAGTCTCACGCGATCAATTTATCACGCGTTCAGCGCGCGGCCATAGGCGTCGAGGACGCTTTCCTTCATCATCTCCGACAGCGTCGGATGCGGGAAGATCGTGTGCATCAGTTCTTCCTCGGTGGTCTCCAGGTTCATCGCCACGACAAAGCCCTGGATCAGTTCGGTCACTTCGGCGCCGACCATATGCGCGCCGAGCAACTGCCCGGTCTTCTTGTCGAAGATGGTCTTGACGAAACCCTGGTCTTCGCCGAGCGCGATGGCTTTGCCGTTGGCGGCGAACTGAAAGCGGCCGACGCGGATGTCCTTGCCCTCGGCCTTCGCCTTCGCTTCGGTCAAGCCGACGGAGGCAACCTGCGGGTTGCAATAGGTGCAGCCCGGAATCTTCAGCTTGTCAGTGGCATGCACGCCGGGGAAATTGGCGATCTTCTCCACGCACACCACGCCTTCATGTTCGGCCTTGTGGGCGAGCATAGGCGGGCCGGCAACGTCGCCGATGGCATAGATTCCGGGCACATTGGTGTTGCCGTAGCCGTCGACGACGACGCAGCCGCGTTCGGTCTTCACGCCGAGCGCTTCGAGGCCGAGATTCTCGATGTTGCCCTGCACGCCGACGGCCGAGATCATCCGGTCGGCGGTGATCTTCTCAACCTTGCCATCCTTCATCTCGACATGCGCGGTGACCGAGTTCGCACCCTTCTCGACCTTGGTGACCTTGGCCTCGAGGATGATCTTCATGCCTTGCTTCTCGAACTGCTTTTGCGCGAATTTCGAGACCTCGGCGTCCTCGACCGGCATTACCGCCGGCAACAACTCGACCACCGTCACCTCCGCGCCCATGGTGCGGTAGAATGAGGCGAATTCGATGCCGATTGCGCCCGAACCCATCACCAGCAGCGATTTAGGCATTTCCTTCGGCACCATCGCTTCGAAATAGGTCCAGATCAGCTTGCCGTCGGACTCGATGCCGGGCAGCGCCCGCGGCCTGGCGCCGGTCGCCAGGATGATGTGCTTGGCGGTATAAGTGCCTTCACCCTTGACGCCCTTGGGCGCCGGCGGCTGCGGCTCCATCGGCTTCTTCGACGATTTCGACACGACGACCTCGCCCGGTTTATCGCCGGAAGCCGCCTTGGAGAGCTTGGCTTCGCCCCAGATGACGTCGACCTTGTTCTTCTTCATCAGGAAGGCGACGCCGCCGTTGAGCCGCAGCGAGACCTTTCGCGAGCGGTCGACCACGGCAGCGGTATCGACGCTGACCTTCCCGTCGATCTTCAAGCCGTAGTCCTTCAGATGATCGGAATAGTGCATGATCTCGGCCGAACGCAGCAGCGCCTTGGTCGGGATGCAGCCCCAGTTGAGGCAGATGCCGCCGAGATGCTCACGCTCGACGATCGCCGTCTTGAAGCCGAGTTGGGCGGAACGCACCGCCGTGACGTAGCCGCCGGGGCCGGAGCCAATGATGATGACGTCGTAGTTCTCAGCCACGGATTTTCTCCTGATTCACAATTCCAGCATGACGCGCACGATTGGCGCCAGTGCCTGCCCGATTTTCCGCGTGTTCTCCGCGTCAAGATGGACGCCATCGAGCGGCGTGGTCTCGGCCACCGAGCCCGCATCGAAAAAGCCGCAGCCGGCCTCGTCGGCAAGCGCGGAATATTGCGGCGCCAGCCGCTTCGACGCTTCATCGCCGCCGGCGAACATTTCCTTGAATTCGGCGTTTTCCGTACGGCTGACCGCGGGCGGCGCGACGAGCAGAATGTGCGGCGCCGGCCAATCGAACGGGTAGTCGTGCCCACGCACGATCTCGATCAGGCGCTGCATGCCCTGTTTGGCAGCGACCGGATTGCCGTGGATCCACGGCTTCATGTCGTTGGAGCCGAGCATGATGACGATCAGGTCGAGCGGCGCATGTGTCATCAGCACCGTCGGCAGCACTCTGGCGCCGTTACGGTCGGCGCCGGCCAGATGGTCGTCGAAAGCCGTTGTGCGGCCGTTCAAGCCTTCGGCGATGACCTGGATATCGCCTCCCAACGTCGCCTGCAGCACACTCGGCCAGCGGTCCTTGAGCGGGTGGCGATCCAGACTTGCCGCATCATAGCCCCAGGTCAGCGAGTCGCCGTAGCAAAGGACTGTTTTCATGCGTTTGCCCCCTCCTGCTGAAATCTGCCCGCGCGCGCCTCACCCGCCAGCGCACCAACAGCCATTGCACATGATCGTTGCGACGCCGGAAGGGCTGAAGGCAAAAAGGCTGGTGAAGAATTTCCGCACCGCCTTCTTCCTATCTAGACCAGCATGCCCATCGGGTTTTCGATCATGCGCTTGAAGGCGACGAGCAGTTCGGCACCGAGCGCGCCGTCGACGGCGCGGTGATCGGTCGACAGCGTCACCGACATGATTGTCGCGATCTTGATCTCGCCGTTCTTGACTACCGCGCGCTCCTCGCCAGCGCCGACCGCCAGGATCGTCGCATGCGGCGGGTTGATGACGGCGGCAAAGTCCTTGATGCCGAACATGCCGAGATTGGACACCGCCGTGGTGCCGCCCTGGTATTCCTCCGGTTTCAGCTTGCGGCTGCGGGCACGGCTGGCGAGATCCTTCATCTCGTTGGAGATGACCGACAGCGTCTTTTCATCGGCGCGCCGGATGATCGGCGTGATAAGCCCGCCGGGGATCGACACGGCGACACCGACATCAGCATGCTTGTGCTTGACCATGGCGCTCTCGGTCCATGACGCGTTGGCATCCGGCACCGCCATCAGCGCCATTGCCATCGCTTTGATGACCATGTCGTTGACCGACAGCTTGTAGGCCGGCGCCTCCCCCTTGTCGGCCTTCTTCATCGGGGCGGCCGCGTTGATCTGCGTGCGCAGGGCCAGAAGCGCGTCGAGCTCGCAGTCGAGCGTCAGGTAGAAATGCGGAATGGTGGTCGTGGCCTCGACCAGCCGGCGCGCAATGGTCTTGCGCATGTTGTCGTGCGGGACAAGCTCGTAGGAGCCTTCGGCAAACAGTTTCAGCACCTGGTCGTCCGACATTGGCTTGGCTGCCGCTGCAGATGCCGGAGCGCCGGCAGGTGCCGCTTTCGCAGCCGGTGCCGCCTTGACGCCGCCGCTGGAAATCGCTGCGTCGACATCGGCCTTGACCACGCGGCCATGCGGGCCGGAGCCGGTCACCGCCGAGACATCGACACCGGCTTCCCGGGCGATGCGGCGGGCGAGCGGCGTGGCGAAGACACGCTCACCGCTTGCATGGCCGTTGGCGACCGGAGCCGCTTCCACCTTGGGGGCAGGTGTGGCGGCAGTTTGCGGCTTCGACGCTTCGGGCTTTGGTGATTCGGCTTTGGGGGCATCCGCTTTCGGAGCCTCTGCCTTCGCCGGCGCTGCGGCGCCATCACCGCCCTTCGCGGCAGCCGCCGCATCCTCGCCTTCGGCCGCGAGCACGGCGATCAGCGCGTTGACCTTGACGCCTTCGGTGCCGGCAGGAACCACCAGCTTGGCCACCGTGCCTTCGTCGACCGCTTCGACTTCCATCGTCGCCTTGTCGGTCTCGATCTCGGCGATCACGTCGCCCGGCGAAACCTTGTCGCCTTCCTTGACCAGCCACTTGGAGAGATTGCCCTCTTCCATCGTGGGCGACAGGGCCGGCATGGTGATGTTGATCGGCATGTTTTCCTCCCGCCCTGCTCAGCGATACGTGACGGCTTTGACCGCCTCGACGACCTCGCCGACATTGGGCAGCGCCAGCTTTTCGAGGTTCGCCGCATAGGGCATCGGCACGTCCTTGCCGGCAATGGTGATGACCGGCGCGTCGAGGAAATCGAAGGCGCGCTGCGACACCTGGTTGGCGATATGGTCGCCGACCGAGCTCTGCGGAAATCCTTCTTCCACCACCACCAGCCGGTTGGTCTTCTTGACCGAGGCGATGATGGTGTCGAAATCGAGCGGCCGGATGGTCCTGAGGTCGATGATCTCGGCATCGACGCCCAGGCCGCGCAATTCGGCCTCGGCCTTGATCGCATAGGTCATGCCGATGCCGAAGGAGACGATGGTGACGTCCTTGCCCGGTTTGTGGATGCGCGCCTTGCCGATCGGCAGCACGAAATCGTCCATCTTCGGCACGTCGAAGGACTGGCCGTAAAGGATTTCGTTCTCGAGGAAGATGGTCGGGTTCGGGTCGCGGATCGCGGCCTTAAGCAACCCCTTGGCGTCGGCGGCTGTGTAAGGCATCACCACTTTCAGGCCGGGAATGTGGCTGTACCAGGCGGCATAGCACTGCGAATGCTGGGCGGCGACGCGCGCAGCCGCGCCGTTCGGCCCGCGGAACACGATGGGCGCGCCCATCTGGCCGCCGGACATATAGAGCGTCTTGGCGGCGGAGTTGATGATCTGGTCGATCGCCTGCATGGCGAAGTTGAAGGTCATGAACTCGACGATCGGCTTCAGTCCGGCCATCGCCGCGCCAACACCGACGCCGGCAAAACCGTGCTCCGTGATCGGTGTGTCGACGACGCGACGCGGCCCGAACTCCTGCAGCAGCCCTTGCGTGATCTTGTAGGCGCCCTGGTATTCGGCGACCTCCTCGCCCATCACGAAGACGTCGCCGTCTCGACGCATCTCCTCGGCCATCGCGTCACGCAGCGCCTCGCGCACAGTGGTCGAGACCATTGCGGTGCCGGCCGGGATGTCGGGATCGGCGGCTGCCTTCATGGCGGGGGCAGCGGGAACGGACGCCTTCGGCGCCTCGCCGGCATCCTGCGGCGCGGACTTCGAGCCTTCCTCGGCTGCGTCGGTGCGCTGCCCGCCGTCTGAAATCGCATCCTGGGTGGAAGCCGGTGCAGCCTTGGCCTCCTTGCCGATATCGGCGGCGCTCTCGCCGTCCTGCAGCAGCACCGCGATCGGCGTGTTGACTTTCACGCCTTCGGTGCCCTCGGCAACCAGGATCTTGCCGAGCGTGCCTTCGTCGACCGCTTCGACTTCCATCGTCGCCTTGTCGGTCTCGATCTCGGCGATGACGTCACCGGCGGCGACCTTGTCGCCCTCGTTCTTCAACCATTTGGAAACATTGCCCTCTTCCATGGTCGGCGAGAGTGCGGGCATGAGAATTTCGATCGGCATGTCCTTGCCCTCTCGTTACAATACGATGTCGGTCCAGAGCTCGGACGGATCCGGCTCTGCGTCGTTCTGGGCAAATTCGGCGGCGTCGGCGACAATGTCGCGGACCTCCTTGTCGACGGCCTTGAGCTCGTCCTCATCAGCCCACTTCTTGTCGAACAGGCGCGCCTTGACCTGCTCGATCGGGTCACGCTCGGAGCGCATCTTCTGCACTTCTTCCTTGGAGCGGTACTTTGCCGGATCGGACATCGAGTGGCCGCGATAGCGGTAGGTCTGCATTTCGAGAATCAGCGGCCCCTTGCCGGCGCGGCACCATTCAGTTGCGAGATCGCCGGCTGCCTTGACCGCGCGGACGTCCATGCCGTCGACCTGGATACCGGGGATCTTGAATGAGGCGCCGCGCTGCGAAAAATCCGTCTCGGCCGACGAACGCGATACCGAGGTGCCCATGGCATAGCGGTTGTTCTCGATGATGTAGATCACCGGCAGCTTCCACAGCGAGGCCATGTTGAAGCTTTCATAGACCTGGCCCTGATTGGCGGCGCCGTCGCCGAAATATGTCAGCGTGACATTGTTGTTGCCGCGATAGCGGTTGGCGAAGGCGAGGCCGGTTCCGAGCGAAACCTGCGCGCCGACAATGCCGTGGCCGCCGTAGAAATGCTTCTCCTTGGAGAACATGTGCATGGAGCCGCCCTTGCCCCTGGATAAGCCGCCGCGGCGCCCGGTCAACTCGGCCATGACGCCGCGCGGCGACAGTTCCATCGCCAGCATGTGACCATGGTCGCGGTAGGCGGTGATCATCTGATCGCCATCGACCAGCGCCATCTTCATGCCGGTGACAACTGCTTCCTGGCCGATATAGAGATGGCAGAAGCCGCCGATGAAGCCCATGCCGTAGAGCTGGCCGGCCTTTTCCTCGAAGCGGCGGATAAGCAGCATGCGCCGGTAGGCGTCAAGCTCCTCGTCTTTGGTGAAGTCGACAGGTTTGGGGGCCGAAAGCCCTGCCGATTTGCCGTCGGATCTGGATTTGGATTTGGCAGGCGCTTTTCTGGCGGCGGTGGCCATGCATCACTCCCTGTTGGCGTCTCTTGCGGACACTGAGGGAGATCAGTTCTCCCCACCGATTTGGGGAGGCTAACACGCGGGAAAGCGTTTCGCCATGCTGAAAAATGCATGGCTGACATGCATCTAAGCAATTAAAATCATTGAAAATATCGTCGATTAACTTGAATTTGGTTATCTTGCCGTAGCTGGCAACATGATGGTGATTTCGTCTGCATGGGACATATTGAGCGCCTTGCGCGCCTGCTCGTCGAGCATGTCCTTCTCCAGCGTGCCTTGATGCATCAGCTGAACGCGCCGCTGCAGGTCGACCCGGCGCCCCTTGACGGCATCGAGCTCACTTTGCAGATCGACGGCTTCGGCTTCCAACCGATACTTGGAATAGATGCCGAATTCGCCATGATAGGCGTGGAACCCGAAATAGGCCAGGAATGCCACGCAGAGCGAGGGAATGATCAGCCGACCGGTGTTTCTCTGCTTGTGCTGACGTGTCCACATGATCCAAATCCCTTAGAGCGCCGCGCGCCGGCTTGGACGCGCAAAGGACGCTCTAACACTCTGCGACCTAGTCCTTTCTCGCCCGATTGTGCTTAATGGACGGTTACGGATGACCGGATTTGGCGGTGTGGAAACAAAAAGGGCGAGGAATGCCCCCGCCCTTTTCATTCCGGATATTTTCTGTGGGCTCAGCCTTTCACGATCGACTTGCCGGCGTAGAGCGCCTGCTTGCCGAGCTCTTCCTCAATGCGGATGAGCTGGTTGTACTTGGCCATGCGATCCGAGCGCGACAATGACCCTGTCTTGATCTGCCCGCAATTGGTGGCGACGGCGAGATCGGCGATGGTCGAATCTTCGGTTTCGCCCGAGCGGTGCGACATGACCGCGGTGTAGCCGGCCTTGTGCGCGGTCTCGACGGCGTCGAGCGTTTCGGTCAATGAGCCGATCTGGTTGACCTTGACCAGGATAGAATTGGCGACGCCCATGCGGATGCCGTCGCGCAGCCGCGCCGTGTTGGTGACGAACAGATCGTCGCCGACCAGCTGGGTCTTCTTGCCGATGAGGTCGGTCAGCGTTTTCCAGCCGTCCCAGTCGTCCTCGGCCAGCCCATCCTCGATCGTGATGATCGGATAATCCCCCGCAAGCTTGGCCAGATATTTGGCCTGGGTCTTCGGATCGCGGGTCTTCTTCTCGCCTTCATAGACGTAGTTGCCGTCCTTGAAGAATTCGGTCGCGGCGCAATCAAGTCCCAGCGCAACCTCTTCGCCCGGCTTGAAGCCAGCCTTCTCGATCGATTGCATGATGAAATCGAGCGCGGCGGGCGCGCTCTTCAGGTTAGGAGCGAAGCCGCCCTCGTCACCGACATTGGTGTTGTGGCCAGCGTCCTTCAGCTTCTTCCTCAACGTATGGAAGATTTCCGAGCCCCAGCGCACGCCGTCACGCAGTGTCGGCGCACCGATCGGCAGGATCATGAATTCCTGGAAATCGATCGGGTTGTCGGCATGGGCGCCACCGTTGATGATGTTCATCATCGGCACCGGAAGCACGTGTGCCTTGGTGCCGCCGACATAACGGTAGAGCGGCAGGCCGGCCGCTTCCGCCGCAGCCTTGGCCACAGCCAGCGAGACGCCGAGGATAGCGTTGGCGCCGAGCCGGCTCTTGTTGGGCGTGCCGTCGAGTTCGACCATGGTCTGGTCGATGTGGATCTGGTTCTCGGCTTCCATGCCGCCGATCGCCTCGAACAGCTCGCCATTGACGGCCTCTACCGCCCGCAGGACCCCCTTGCCGAGGTAGCGGGCGCCGCCGTCGCGCAGTTCGACCGCCTCATGTGCGCCGGTCGAGGCGCCGGAGGGCACGGCAGCACGGCCCATCGAGCCGTCTTCGAGGACGACGTCGACCTCAACGGTCGGGTTTCCGCGGCTGTCCAGGATTTCACGCCCGACAATGTCGATGATGGCAGTCATTGCGATGTCCCCGATTGATCTGACGAAGCGTCGGGCACGTCTTAGCCAAAGTGCTGCAAAACGCAATCGGGGCGTCCGCAAATATTGCCGCCACCGCCACCACATCGATTCACGAAGCACAAATTGCTGTCATCATAAGTCATGTCAGTCATAAGTCTTGGCGGCATGCGGCTTTCTGGTTTATGCTCGCGCTGCGCGGGGCGAAACAGGAGGAGTTTCGCCATGTCTCAGTTGAGCGGTATTGTGAGTTTGTTCCTGATCGCGGCGGCGTTTTTGACGTCGTGTGACACTCAGCAGCCTCAACAGGGGGCGGTAGAGTTGTCGACCCTTGCGGCGGAGTAGATATCCCGCAAAAAGGCCCCCGGTCCAACCGGGGGCCTTTTTGATTCCGGCAGAGCAAGGTCAATGCCAATAAGGCTCGACCTTGTAGTAACTGTATGAAGCATCACGCGCGGCCTCGCCGTCGGCGCCCGTCAATTCGTTGATCGAATAGGCGGGAGCAGCCTTCAGTTGCTCCTTCGTGAACGGCACGACGTAGCCGCCCTTGTCCTCGTCATAGTCGAGGCTCGCCCACGGAATGGCGTGGTACTTCTCGCCGATGCCGAGAAATCCGCCAAAGCCGATCACGGCGAACATGATTCCATTCGACAACTTGTCGAGCATGACATCCTCGATGTCGCCGATGTGCGTGCCTTCCGTGTTGTAGACGGATGTGCCGATGACCCGCGAGGCAGCGATGGCTTCAGTGTGTCCTGTCTGGGTTGTCATTGTGTACTCCTCGTTGTCGTTGACGCTATGCCTGACAATGAGGGGCGCGGATGAAGGTTCCAGACTTTTCGACGCTAATCGATCGGTCACTCAGCGAGGATGAAGGTGACCTTCATGTTGACGCGGTAGGCGGAGATCTTTCCGTCCTCGACGACGACCTTCTGGTCCTGGATCCAGGCGCCTTCGACGTTCTTTAGGGTTTTTGCGGCGCGCGCAATCCCCACTTCGATGGCGTCCTGAAAGCTCTTATTCGACGATGATGTGATTTCGGTGACGCGGGCGACGGACATGGCTTCCTCCTCCAGGCACTCGGTGCCTGGGCAGCGTACAACCGGCACCTGTTGACTACAAGTTTAGGGGTCGGGACTTAGGGCCGGAGCCCTAAACTTGCTCAGCCCTTGGCGACGCGATCGAATGCCATCAGCCTTTCAAGCAGCGCCCGAAGGTCCTTCAGCGGCACCATGTTGGGACCATCGGAGGGGGCGTTGTCGGGATCCTGATGCGTCTCGATAAAGACGCCGGCGACACCGACCGCAACCGCAGCGCGCGCCAGCGTCTCGACGAAGCGCCGATCGCCACCCGAGGAGCCGCCCTGCCCGCCCGGCTGCTGCACCGAATGGGTGGCGTCGAAAATCACCGGCGCGCCGAACTCGGCCATGATCGGCAGGGCGCGCATATCGGACACCAGCGTGTTGTAGCCGAAAGACACGCCGCGCTCGGTGACCAGCACGTTGGCGTTTCCGGAACCGGTGATCTTGGCGACAACGTTCTTCATGTCCCACGGTGCGAGGAACTGGCCCTTCTTCACGTTGACGACCTTGCCGGTTCTTGCCGCCGCGATCAGCAGATCGGTCTGGCGGCTGAGGAAAGCCGGGATCTGCAGGATATCGACATGCGGCGCCACGAGAGCGCACTGTTCCTCGGTGTGGATATCGGTCAGGATCGGCAGCGAAAACGCCTTGCGCAAATCGTCGAAGACGGGCAGCGCCGCATCGAGGCCAGCGCCGCGCGTGCCGCCAAGCGAGGTGCGGTTGGCCTTATCGTAACTGGTCTTGTAGACGAGGCCCAGCCCCAGCTTCTCAGTCAGTTCCTTCAGCGCGCCAGCCATGTCGAAGGCGTGCTGGCGTGACTCAAGCTGGCACGGGCCGGCAATCAGCGACAGCGGCGCGGTGTTGCCGAAGACGACATTGCCGACGGTTACTGACGAATTGGGCTTGCTCATGCTATCTCCCGGAAAATGAAGGTCGCACCCTGCCCGGATGCCGGCCGCACGACAATATCATTGCCGCGTATGTCGTGTTCGACGGTACTGGCTGCAAGCAGCTTGGCGACCGTGCCTGCGGAAAGAACTGAAAAGACGATCCCCGCAAAGCGGAGTTCCGATGGCGCGCCGGCAGGTATGCCGAAGCGCGTCTCGAAAGCGACGGGGTCAAGCAGGGTCAAGGTTGCGTTCGGCAGGCCAAACGCAGTGCTGCTCCCCTGTCCAGTCTCCGGACTGCGCGTCGCGATCGAAATCAATCGGTGCTGTTTGGATGGCTCGTTGCTGACCGCCACGACTTCGATGATGCCGGTTGCGCCGTTGGGGTGGATCTGCAACGCGGTGCGGTCTACTTTCGGCGCATTGATCCGCTCACAGGCGAACAGGAATGCGTCCGTCGCCCCGGTGCCGGAGGCGAAGGCCAGTTTGAACGATGCCATGTCGCTCTTTCCCGCCGCGTCGGTGAAGGCGCGCGAAAAGCCCAGCATGTCTCCGGCAGACAGGCCGGCTTCGATGTAGCGCGCGTGATCGGCATCCGCATTTTCGGTGCCCAAGACAAGGGCGGAAAATCCCTCACTGCCGCACCTGTCGCGATAGGCACGATCGCGCGCGACGAAGACGTTGCCGTCCGCGATCGCTTTCGCCACCGCTTGCCCGTTGCCCACCGCCAGCGGCTCGAGATAGGTGCCGTCCTCAAGGAAGACGCAGCAGTTTTCCGTCCCGAAAGGATGGATGCCGGTCGGCGCCACGACAAAGCCAAGCGAAACCAGCCGCGCCCGCGCCACGTCGAGGCTCGCGGTCGGCAGTACAAGATGGTCAAGCGGATAAGGGCCTGGCGGACAAGGGCCTGCTGTCATCGTCTCGGTCATGCCGGCGCGGTGTGCATCATTCCGGAATTTGGTTCAAGAGCCTCACCTGACGCCGCAAAGATCCGGGCGGCCTATCGTGGCCGCATTATGCGAGCCTCCGGAATACTTGCCGCTGCCGGAAACCAACCTACGTCACCCAAATGAGAAAGATCCTGTTCATAACGGCAGCGGTCGTCGCGATGGCTGTTCTCGCCATGCTGGTCTGGGACGCGCCAAAGCGGCCGGGCGCCGATCCGACCGAACCGACCGCCGCTCAGACAGAGTAATGTTGCTCCTGCTTCGGTCAATTTCTCTTCAGGTTGCAGCCACAACATCCGCCGAATATCGCAATTCGCGCAGCGGTTTGACCTGGCTGGTCGTCTCGGAATAGAGCGGATGCGCCTTGTAGGCGGCCAGAGCGGCATCATCCTCGAACTCGGCATAAACGACCACGTCGATCTCGTCCGAAAGCGGGTCAACCTTGGTGTTGAGCGTCACCTCGAAACGGCGGGAATGGGGGATGTTGCCCAGCGCCAGCAAGCCCGTGCGTACGGCCTCGACATCCTCTTTGTGCCGCGCGCTGAAGAAAACGATATGCCGGATCAACCCCAGCCTCCTCGATCGATGTGCAAGCGTGTTTTGTGTGGGCAAAACGCTCGCGTCAACCGGCAACGATGTCGCGGCGACAACGCGTTGGGCGGGGAAAGAAACCTACACCATACTGGTGATGTAGCGGACGATGCGCGTTATCTCCCCGACCGTGGTGTCGAGATACCGGCCCTGATTGTAGAGTCCGTCCCAGATCAGGAAGAACGTGACGGCGCAGATGACGATGACATAACGCATGCGTGAAACTACTGCATCTGGGTGGCTGCAACCATAGTGATTCCGGCGTTGAGCAGCGCCCTCCCCCAAAATCTATCCATTGATCCGTGTTCGCTTGCCTTGGCTCTTGAAGTTCCCTTTGATGGCATGAAAGATTGGCTACATCGATGTCCGCCAGGTGGTTTACAGGGCTCAATGTTTTCTCCTGTTCGACGACATAACAGGCTTCAACGACGTGCCAGCCTTCAACCGCGTGCCAAGTCCTGCTCGAAGCAAGGCGAGTCCATCAGAAAGAGATGACGTGCGGATGAATGTGCGCGGGCGGAGACGTCAGTTCCTGTAGTCGTCGCCTTGGGTGATCAGCCGCGCGCTGCGCTGACCTGTCACGTAAATCCATAGCCAGCTCAGCGAAACCGCAAGCCGGTTACGGAAGCCGATCAGGAAATAGATGTGCGCAAGGCCCCACAGCCACCAGGCCAGCCGGCCGGTGAGCTTGATCCAGCCGAAATCGATCGCGGCAGCGCGCTTGCCGATCGTCGCCAGATCGCCGTCATGCTTGTAGCGAAAAGGGCGCGGGGTTGCGTCGCCGGCCAGCCGGGCCTTGATCGTCGCGGCGACATGCCGGCCCTGCTGCTTGGCGGCGGGTGCTACGCCGGGGACCATGCGGCCATCTGGACGCAGGACGTGTGCAGCGTCACCGACGACGAAAATCTCCGGGCTGCCCGGCACGGTCAGGTCGGGTTCGACCAGCACCCTGCCCGCGCGGTCCGCTGCGGCTCCCAGCCATTCGGCGGCCGGCGAAGCCG
The DNA here is from genome assembly GCF_003997585.1 of Mesorhizobium sp. M5C.F.Cr.IN.023.01.1.1. Taxonomy (NCBI): domain Bacteria; kingdom Pseudomonadati; phylum Pseudomonadota; class Alphaproteobacteria; order Hyphomicrobiales; family Phyllobacteriaceae; genus Mesorhizobium; species Mesorhizobium sp. M5C.F.Cr.IN.023.01.1.1. Next base: position 25,178 of record NZ_RZSU01000047.1, read on the forward strand.
CAACGCCTGCTGCCCACAGGACGGTCCTGGCCGGCAGCTGCGTGTCGCCGAAGACGACACCCTCGGCGTCGCAGCGTGTAACAGGCCGACCGAGTTCGACCGTCACCCCGAGCCGCTCGAGCGCCTTGCTGGCATAGTCGGAGAGTTCCGGCGCGAAATTGGGAAGGATGCGGTCACCGGCCTCGATCAGCACCACGCGCGTCTGCCGCGTATCGAAGTTGCGGAACTCGCCATGCAGCATGTCGTGCGCCAGTTCAACAATGGTGCCGGCCAGTTCCACGCCGGTCGGTCCGCCACCAACAATTACCAGCGTCAGCAGCGCTTGGCGCTTGGCGGGATCGGTCTCCCGCTCAGCCTGCTCGAAGGCGAGCAGAATGCGCCGCCGAATGGTGGTGGCGTCCTCCAGCGTCTTCAGCCCCGGTGCGAAAGGCTCCCATTCGTCATGGCCGAAATAGGCATGGCGGGCGCCGGTGGCCAGCAGCAGCGTGTCGTAGGCGACCGCGCCGCCATCATCGAACAGCACGCGTTTGCCGATGCGGTCGACGCCGGTGACGGTGGCGAGCAGCGTCGTCACGTCCTTGCGCTTGCGCAGGAGATGGCGGATTGGCCAGGCGACTTCCGAGGTCGCCAGCGCCGTGGTCGCCACCTGGTAAAGCAGCGGCTGGAAGAGATGATGGTTGCGCTTGTCTATCATGGTGATGCGCACCGGCGCACCGTCAAGCGCGCGGGTGAATTCGAGCCCTCCAAACCCGGCCCCGACGACGACGACATGATGGCCGGTTTCATTCATTTTCTTTACCCTGGAGAGCAAGCTGGAGAGTAGTTCACCAAGGCTGATGTAGGTATTTTGTGCGCTGCAACAATATCCGGCTTTGCCAACTTGTCCGCCGTAAGATGTCGTGAATGCGCATGTCGCATCCCGACGGCGGGGTATAACTTCATCGAAACAGCACGACAGGGGTGAACTTGGCTAGCGATCATGACGACAACGGTCCGGGGCAATATTCCTCGCCGCCTTGCTTCATGCATGAGCTCGACCCGGAATTCCGGATGCCCCTATCCGATTGGAACGACGTGAAACGATGGCGCAAGGCCGAGCGCGAGCGGCTGATTGCGGCGCGCCTCGCTGTCTCGGCTGACGCGCGGACGGCAATGTCGCAGCGCATCAGCGAAAGCCTCGACGCGGTGATCGGCGACATCGCCGGCCGCATGGTCAGCCTCTACTGGCCGTTCCGCGGCGAGCCGGATCTGCGCCCATGGATGGCTTCCGTCAATGAGCGCGGCGGCCGTACCGCGCTGCCTGTTGTCGTCGAGAAAGGCCAGCCGCTTGTCTTTCGCGCTTACGCACCGGGCGACCGGCTGGAGAAGGGCGTCTGGAACATCCCGATCCCTGCTGAAGGCGACCCGATGCTGCCCGACATCGTCATTTCGCCGATCGTCGGCATCGATCCGGGACAGTACCGGCTGGGCTATGGCGGTGGCTTCTTCGACCGCACACTGGCGGCGATGCCGTTCAAGCCGCTGGTCATCGGTGTCGGCTACGAACTGCAGCGCATCGCCACCATCTACCCGCAGCCGCATGACATCCCGATGAACCGGGTGGTGACGGAGGCATTCAAGGCCTAGGCCAGTTCCGGCTTCATCCCCACCGCCGTCCGGTCGACGATCTCGCGCAAGGCGAAGGATGAATTGATCTTCGTCACATGCGGCATCGCCGACAGCCATTCCTTATGGATGCGCTCATAGTCGACGAGGTCTTTTGCCGCGATGCGCAGGATATAATCGTACTCGCCCGACATCAGGTGGCAGGACAGGACATTCGGGCAGCGCTTTATCGCCGCCTCGAAATCCGACAGCGTCTTCTCGAATTGCCCCGACAGCGATATATGCACGATCGCCGTCATCTGGTGGCCAAGAGCGGCATTGGAAAGCCGGGCGTGATAACCGCGGATGGTTCCGGATTTCTCCAGATTGTCCAGCCGCCGCGAGCAGGCCGACTGCGACAGGCCGACTTTCTCGGCAAGCGCCGCGTTGGGTATCCGTCCATCCTTCTGCAACGTTTCAAGAATGGCGATATCGATCCTGTCGAGCGGCATTGTTCGGGATTCCTGCGACAATCCAGCTATTTTGCGCAACGATTATCGAGCCGTGCCCTTCTGCGCAAGCGCATTCGCAAACACTTACGGGACGATTCGTGGTTCACTATCTCTAAACAGGGATCGTGCCTCAAAAGGGCCGGATCAGGAGGAGAAGAAGATGCGCGTCGGCTGCCCCCGGGAAATCAAGAACCACGAATACCGCGTCGGCCTGACGCCGGGCTCGGTCCGCGAATATGTCGCGCATGGCCACGAAGTGCTGGTCGAGACCGGCGCCGGCGCCGGCATCGGCGCCGACGACAACGCCTATCGCGCAGCCGGCGCCACCATCGCCAAGACGGCCGCCGACGTGTTTGCCAAGTCCGACATGATCGTCAAGGTCAAGGAGCCGCAACCCGACGAATGGGTTCAGCTCCGTGACGGCCAGATCCTCTACACCTATCTCCATCTCGCGCCGGATCCGGAGCAGACCAAGGGCCTGCTGGCCTCGGGCGTGACGGCCATCGCCTACGAGACCGTCACCGACGACCGCGGCGGCCTGCCGCTGCTTGCGCCGATGTCGGAAGTCGCCGGCCGCCTGTCGATCCAGGCCGGCGCCACCGCGCTGCAGAAGGCCAATGGCGGTCGCGGCGTGCTGCTCGGCGGCGTGCCCGGCGTGCTGCCCGGCAAGGTCACTGTGCTCGGCGGCGGCGTCGTCGGTCTGCATGCCGCCCGGATGGCGGTCGGCCTCGGCGCCGACGTCACCATCATCGACCGCTCGATCCCGCGCCTGCGCCAGCTCGACGACATCTTCGCCGGCCGCGTCCACACCCGCTACTCGACTGTCGAGGCGCTGGAAGAGGAATGTTTTTTGGCCGACATCGTCGTCGGCGCCGTGCTGATTCCAGGTGCCGCCGCGCCGAAGCTCGTTTCCCGCGAGATGCTGTCGGGCATGAAGAATGGTTCGGTGCTGGTCGACGTCGCCATCGACCAGGGCGGCTGCTTCGAGACTTCGCACGCCACAACCCATGCCGTGCCGACCTATGAGGTCGACGGCGTCATTCACTATTGCGTCGCCAATATGCCGGGTGCAGTGCCGGTCACTTCGGCCCACGCGCTCAATAACGCAACGCTGCATTACGGCCTGCAGCTCGCCGACAAGGGCCTGAAGGCGCTGATCGACGATCATCATTTGCGCAACGGCCTGAATGTCCACAAGGGCAAGATCACCAACCGCGCGGTGGCCGAAGCACTCGGCTATGAGTTGGTCGAGCCGAAGGCCGTTCTCGCAGCCTGAACCCGCCGCTCAATCCTTTCCCTACCGAGCCGCCGACGCCCTCGGCGGCTCTTTTTCCACAAGCAGATTTCACGGTTTGCGATTAGCTGACCGGCTTTGCCCGTCTTGCTTGCAATGTGTCTTTCCTGTGGCTTTTTTGTTACAGCCGCCAGCATGGGCAGGTGCTAGACGGGTGGTGGGTTCATTCAAAAAGGTAGGGGCAATGACCAGCAAACGAATAGCAAAATCTCTTCTTCTTGGCGCAGTTTCCGTCCTGGCGCTCGGATCGGTTGCTCATGCCGCCGACGCGGTTGTGCCGGTCGTCGAGACGTCGGCCTTCAACTGGAGTGGCATCTATGTCGGCTTTGGCGTTGGCGCCGGCGCCAATGTCCACGAGCTCAGCAGCGATCTGCTTCCTGGCTTCTCGTTCAACGGCATTGGTGGCGAAGGCGTATACGGTGAACTGACTGTTGGGTACGACTATATGGTGTCGCCGCGCTTCCTGATCGGCGGACTTCTGGATGCCCATGCCGGCAACATTGAAACCACGCTCGATGTTGCTGGTTTCGATGCTTCGGTCCGCGAGACCTACGGTTTCGACGCTGGTTTGCGGCTTGGTTACCTCTTCACGCCAAACACTTTGGGCTATGTGCTTGGCGGCTATTCCTGGCAAAAATACAAATTCGACACGAACGCTGGTTTTGATTTCGATTGGGACCAGAGCGGCTACTTCGTCGGAGCTGGCGTTGAAACGGCCATCAACAGTAACTGGACCATCAAGTCAGAATATCGCTATACCCGCTTCGGTACTGAAAACATTCTTTCCGAGTTCGGTATACCGGACGGCGTCCTCGACACGGATACGTCGCGGCATACGTTCCAGGTTGCTGCCAACTATCGCTTTGGCGCCCAGAATGGAGGCGTCCGCCTCTTTTGAGGCTCCTGCCTATAATTGGACCGGCTTCTACGTCGGCGGCGCCGCTGGTGCGGGCGCGTCGGTGCATCAGATCGACGTTCCGCCGGCTGGCGACCTCGAGTTCAACGGGATCGGTGGCGAAGGCGTGTTCGGCGAATTGAACGTCGGCTACGACCATGATTTCGGCAGCTGGGTCGCAGGCGTCATGGTGGATGCCCGCTACTCCGGCATGACTTCGGAGTTGGAACTTCCGGGCGGATCGATCAATCTGGATACTGATTACGGTTTCGATGTACTTGCCCGTGTCGGTATGAAAGTCAACGAATCAACCCTCGCCTACGTGCTCGGTGGTTACAGCTGGCAGCACTTCGATCTGAACGCGTCTTCACCCATCGGCGATATCCTCGATTGGGACTCCAGCGGCTTCTCGGTGGGTGCTGGTCTGGAAACGGCTATGTCCAGCAACGTGACCGTCGGCCTCGAGTACCGCTATTCGCAGTTCTCCGAGAAGGATTTTTCGTCGGATCTTGGGCTGCCGGACGATACTCTCACCTCCACGCCTTCGTTCCATACCGTCCGCATCGGTGCGAAGTACAAGTTCAACTAGAACCGTCCAGACAACAGTCAAAGCCCGCCGGTCATTCCGGCGGGCTTTTTCTTTGGGCGGGAGAAATGCGGGGCGGACAGCGCGGGCAACAAAAAAGCGGAGCCAAAGCCCCGCTTCCTCTGATATCGAGACTTCCCGCCGGTTCATCCGCGGTCGGCAAATCGATCGACAATCATTCCGTAACGCGACAATGCGACAGGCGTACGACAGCTGCGATGGATGAATACCGCCCGAATCGTCACGCGCGCTCGATACGGCACTGGTAGCAATTGTTGCGCGCCGAGCGGACATGCACATAGGCGATCTCGTCGCGTTCGAACAAGGTTTCGGCCCGCGCCGCGATGGCGCCCGTCGGAATGACGCCGCCGCTGCCATAGACGATGCGGTCGTCCCTGCCGTAGCCGCGCACGATGTAGTCGGCGCTTTCGAGCATTTCTGGAAGCGCCTCGGCTTTGGCAGCGCGCTCGCATTCTTCGGCATGCAGAAAGATCGGCCCGGTCTCGGCGTAGGGCTGCAATTTCGGGAATGGCCGGTAAGCCAGGACGAGATAGGCTTCTCCAGCGGCCACGTTCTTCAGGCAGTGGCGGCAGGGCACGCCGTCACCGTCGGATATTTTCCGCTCTGGTATCAGGCCATATGCGTCCGGCGCGCCGCGCTGCAAGGCTCTGACATCTTCCGTGGGCAAGCCTTTGAACTGGATGGTCATCGCGAAATCTCCGGTGTCGTCGACCGAAAATTACGCCGCTGCGCCAGCGTCGCCCACCCGATTCCTGCCAATTTGGATCAGTCCATCAAGGCGTCGAGGCCGCGCACCAGCCCTGTGATCTCCGGTACCCGCCTGATAGCGAGCAGCGTGCCGGCCACGTAAGGGGCAGCGGACGAGCCGGCATCATGACGAATCGTCAGCCGCTCGTCGGGCAGGCCGAACAGCGCCTCACAGGACAAGATGTAAGAAGGCAGGCGGAGCGCATGCACCTGCACCCCCTCGCCCGTACCGACCGCCGCACCGCGGGTTCCCGGCACACCCGAGACCTCCGAGACCGGCCGCGCGGTCGAAGCCTTGCGGACATCGGCCAGCGCTTCGGCAAGCTCGCGCGCGGTGCCGGACGGCGCGTCGGGTTTCTTGGCGCTCGCATAGTCGATCACCTCGACATCCGGCACGTATTTCGCCGCCATCAGGGCAAACCGCTTCAACAGCGTGGCGGTGATTGAAAAATTGCCGGCTGCGATGACGCCGACACGATTGGCGCGTGCTGCAGCGTCGATCTCGCCGAAATCGGTCGCACCCAGCCCCGATGTGCCTATCACAACGTGCCGTCCTTTTTCTATGGCCAGCAGCGCATGGTCTTTCACCACATGCGGCTTGGTGTAGTCGACCAGCACGTCCGACGGCACCTCCAGCGCCTCGGCCAAAGAGCCGGAAACGGTGATGCCGTTGGCCGGCATGCCAACCAGGAGGCCGGAATCCTGCCCCGCGCTGCTGCGTGACACAGCCCCGGCCAGTGCCATGTCGCCTTGCGCCCCGATCGCCGGAACCAGCGCCTTGCCTACCCAGCCGGTCGCACCAGCCATCACCACCCGTACCGTCATCGTTTGGTCCTCCATCACCATTGGAGCGCCACGCCTCCGTTTTGGACGCGCAAAGGACGCTCCAACATTTGAATCTACGCATCGTGCTTTCCGAAAATCGATCCCGATTTTCGGGCCGATGCGGTAGGCTTTGACCGACAGCGATATGTAAAGAGCGCGGCTCATTCAAGTCAGGCTCTTTTCCGGTGCGGTGACTGAGCCTGTTTCGAAAATCGCAGTGGCGAGTCAGATGATGGTGTCTTCGAGAACCGGAGCGGAGCGGACATTCAGGTCCGTGAGCACCGGAAGCGCAGAAGACGCCTTCAGATGGCCGCCAATGCGGATTTCGGACAGGCTCAGCGGATGAAGTCGTCGAAGCGGCGGAGCGTCACCCGGCGATTGCGCCAATTCTCGTTCTGCGTCTGCACGAGCAGGAATTCCTCGCCGTAGCCGACCGTTTCCAGTGTATAGCCCGGCACGCCGAATTCGCGCACCAAGGTGCTCCTCAGCGAGGCGGCGCGCTGTTCGGACAGGATCTGGTTCGATTGGAAGGAGCCAACCGCGTCGGTATGGCCTTCGATCAGCACGCGGGCGCCGGGGTCGCGCCGCAGGATGCGCTGAAGCGCATCGGCGATGTTTTCGATCTTGCCATATTGCGATTCGGAGATGGCCGCCGAGCCAAAGGCGAAATTGATCGACTGGATATCGATCGAACGGGCCATGCGCCGCAGGTCCGGCCGCCTCTTGAATTCCCGGATGGTGACGCGCTGGTTCGGGCGCAGCTTAACGCGGGGCGCGGCCTCGAGCTGACGCTCGATCGTCGCCGCCGAAGGCGTGGTTGCCTGAGCGGCGGCAAGGGTCGGCATGGCGAGGGCCGCAACCAGCGCGGCAGCAAATGTGCGTCGAGTCAGCATGTCTTTTCTCCTTCGGCCTCGGCCGCATTGATGGTGCCGGCAAGATGGCGAAGACAAGCTGAAGCATTGATGAACAATAGGTTCAGTTTGCGGAGAAAATCATGGCCGCATGACACTGGCCGCACGCTCGGCGAAGGTCATTGGATGCACGATCTCCTTCTTTTGCGCGACCGGTGCAAAGCCGAGCTTCTGGTAGAGCGGCAATGCCGCCGGATGGTCGAGCGTGCAGGTCTGCACCGTCACCCGCCTTGGACCGTGCGACCAGGCGGCGGCGATCGCCGCACCCAGGAACCAGCGGCCGATGCCTTGGCCGGTCGCGTGCTCCATCATGCCGAAATAGGCAAGTTCCACTTCTTCCGGCAGATGCGGCTTTAGGTCAAAGAAACCGGCCGGCGACCCATCGAAATACAGCACCCTGATGTCGCGGTCCTCGCGATGGATGCCTGCAGAAAGCTCCTCGTCGCTCAGCCTCAGCACGTTGACCCAGTGCCATTTGCGGCCTACCCGATCCATCAGGTAGCGGTAGAAATGCAGCGGAATGTCCTTGGTCTTCAGCAATGCGATCTGGCGGTTGTACGGCACCGGCGACGAGTAGGCCGGCGGCGCATGCATTTCGAGAAACGTCACCGTGACCTCGATGTCTTCAAGCGCTCCGTTTTCCATCACTGTCGATCCTTGCCCGTCACGACGGGCGTATCGCCAAGCCCACCCCATTCCGTCCATGAACCGTCGTAGAGCCTGTTGTCGGTATGGCCAAGCGTCTCGAGCGCCAGCGTGATCGCCGCCGCAGTGATGCCTGAGCCGCAAGAGGTGACAACCGGCTTCGACAGGTCGATGCCGGCGTCCTCGATCACCTTGCGCAATCGGTCTTCCGACAGCAGCTCGCCGTTCTCGGCAAGCGCCGAAAACGGCACGTTGTGCGCGCCGGGCATATGGCCTGAGCGGACGCCGGCGCGAGGCTCCGGCTCGGTACCGGCAAACCGGCCAGGCGAGCGCGCGTCGGCGATCTGGCTTTTCCCGGTCTCGACGATCCGGCGCATGTCGGCCAGGCTGGCGACGCGGGCGGCATCGAAGTCGGCATGAAACACGCAAGGCGCGATCTTCGTCGGCTCCGCCGTCACCGGCCGTCCAGCCGCTTTCCAGCGGTCGAAGCCGCCGTCCAACACGTAGACCTGGAAAACCCCCATGACACGGAACATCCACCAGGCGCGCGGCGCCGAGAAGAAGCCCGGACCGTCATAGACCACGATGGTGTCGTCGGCCGAAATGCCCATGGCGCCGACATATTGGGCGAAATGCTGCGGCGACGGCAGCGTGTGCGGCAGTGGGGAATCGGGATCCGAGATCGCATCCTGATCCAGGAAACTGGCGCCTGGAATGTGCGCTGCGTCATATTCGGCGCGCGCGTCGCGCTTCTGCGCCGGCAGATACCAGGACGCGTCGACGATGGTCAGGCCAGGCTCGCCGAGGCGCTTCTGCAACCAGTCCGCATCGACGGTGAAAGGGCTGTCTTCGGCCATTCTTCTTCTCCTGCCCGCCTTTGACAATCTGTTTATCAGGCCGGTGGCATCGGTCCAAAGCGTATTCGGAAGCGTCGGTTCTCGCGACCCTTCTTCTCGATCTTGCCGATATGGATCTCGCCGACTTCTCCAGTGCTCTTCACATGGGTGCCGCCGCAAGGCTGGCTGTCGATCGAGGCGTTCTCGCCAATGCAGACCAATCGGATCTTGCCCGAGCCGACGGGTGGCCGAACATTTTTGGATTTCACCAGCGCCGGATTGGCCGCCAGTTCCTCGTCGGTGATCAGCCGGGTGAAGACCGGGTGGTCGGCCCGCACCAGTTCCATCAACCTGGCCGTCACGTCTTCCCTGGTGAAGCCGGCATCTGGGATGTCGAAGTCGACACGGCTGTCGTCCTCGGAAACCGAGGCGCCGGTAATCGGGAACGGGCAGACGACGGTGAGCAAATGGCAGGCTGTGTGCATGCGCATCAGCAGATGCCGCCTCTCCCAATCAACGGCGAGCTTTATCGGTTCGCCGACCTCGAGCACCGCCTGCTCAGGCAACGGCACATGAATGATCTCGTCCTTGGTCTCACCGGTGATGCTGGCGGCAACAGCGATCAGGCTGCCGTCGGCGCGTTCGAGGGTGCCAGTGTCGCCCGGCTGCCCGCCCGACGTGGCATAGAAGATCGTCCGGTCCAGAATGATGCCGCCACGATCGTTGACGGCGACAATCGTGGCATCGGCCGTCCTGAGATAGGCGTCGTCGCGAAACAGCGCTTCCGTCCTGTAAGCCATCACGCAACCTTTTCGAACGGCACCGAAATTGTGCTCCGCTGTTCCATCCAGCCCGGTACCGGCAGCTTCTTTTGACGCAGGAATTCCGGGTTGAACAATTTCGACTGATACCGCGTGCCGTAGTCGCAAAGCACGGTCACGATGGTGTGGCCGCGACCCATTTCACGCGCCAAACGGATCGCGCCGGCAATATTGATGCCGGTCGAGCCGCCGACGCACAGACCCTCCTCCTGGATAAGGTCGAAGACGATCGGCAGTGCATCCTCGTCCGGAATCTGGAAGGAGAAATCCGGCATGAACCCTTCCAGATTGGCGGTGACCCGCCCCTGCCCGATGCCTTCGGTGATCGAGCTGCCTTCGGATTTCAGCTCTCCGCTGGTGTAGAAACTATAGAGCGCTGCACCCAGCGGATCGGCGAGCGCGATCTTGACGTCCTTGCTCTTGGACCTAAGCCCGAAGGCGATGCCGGCCAGTGTTCCGCCGGAGCCGACCGCCGAGACGAAACCGTCGACCTTGCCGCCGGTCTGGGCCCAGATTTCTTCCGCTGTGGTGCGGGTATGGCCGTCACGGTTTGCGACGTTGTCAAACTGATTGGCCCAGATCGCGCCGTTCGGCTCGGACCGGGCCATCTGCTCGGCCAGACGGCCCGACAGTTTCACATAATTGTTGGGGTTCTTGTAGGGAACGGCAGGCACCTCAATCAGCTCGGCCCCGAGCAATTTGATCGTGTCCTTCTTCTCCTGGCTTTGCGTCTCGGGGATGACGATCACGGTGCGGTAGCCAAGCGCCTTGGCAACCAGCGTCAATCCGATGCCGGTGTTGCCGGCTGTCCCCTCGACGATGACCCCACCCGGCCTCAAGAGCCCGCGCTGCTCGGCATCGCGGATGATGAACAGCGCGGCACGGTCCTTGACCGACTGGCCCGGATTCATGAATTCGGCCTTGCCCAGGATCTCGCAGCCGGTTTCTTCCGAGGCTTTGTTGAGGCGGATCAGAGGCGTATTGCCGATCGCTTCGATCACAGAACGGGGCATGGAGATTCCTTTATGCTTGCGGCGGAACCCTAGAAACCCGAAGCTTCGGTTTCAAGGCAAGAATTTGCCTGGTCCAGCGGCATTTCTGGGCTGCAATGTCCTAAAATAGACCTTGCGTTCCGCCATTCATTGAAGCTCCCCATTGAAAAGCGCTCTTTTCATCCGATTTCTTCACCGCTAGAGCACAGCTAAGAAAAAGTCGCAGGGCATAAATGACACTCTATCGGGCCAACCCGAAGCACGGCGTCGCCTGGATAACGGGCGGCAGCAGCGGCATCGGCCGTTCACTGGCCAAGGACCTTGCGGCGCAAGGCTATGCCGTCGCGGTGACGGCGCTCGACGAGGATCCGATCGACACGCTTGTTGTCGAGACGGCGCAGATGCCGGGCCATGTCACGGCCTATCCTTGCGACGTCACCGATGAGAGACGCATGGCAAAGACGGTCGCAGCGATCGAGAAGGATCTTGGCCCGATCGTCTTGGCCGTCTTCAATGCCGGGAGCTATATTGCGACCGCCGGCGAAGACCTCACCGTCCGTGGATTTCGCCAGTCCTTCGATGTCAATTATTTCGGCATCATAAACGGCCTGGTGCCGGTCATCGAACGCATGCGCGTCCGCGCCCGCGGCCATATCGTCCTGGTCGGTTCGGTCACCGCTTATTTCGGCTGGCCGACCACGGCCGCCTATGGCGGCACCAAGGCGGCGGTCAATATCCTCGCAGAGTCGCTGAAATACGATTTCGACAAGATGAACGTCCGCATCCAGGTGATAAATCCGGGCTTCGTCGACACCCCGCTGACTGAGAAGAATTTGCTGCCGATGCCCGGGTTGATGCCCGTCAATCGCGCCTCGCGCCGCATGGCGCGCGGCATCAAGTCCGGCGGCTTCGAAGTCACCTTCCCGCGCCGCTTGAGCTGGGGCCTGAAGCTGCTCAGAATTCTGCCGAGACCGTTCTGCCGATGGGTCATCAGCACCGCGACCCGCTGGAAGGCGCGTCCGCTGAATTTCGACCGCAAGCCGCCGAGCGAATAGACCGGCTATCAAGTTGGCGATCCCGCGGGCGGGACGTCGTTGCCTGTTTGCCATCGCGGCCATAGGTTGAGAATTGTTGCGTGGAGTCTGCGATGGGGCGACGAATCGTGCTTGCGGTATTGGGTCTCGCCGTCATTCTTTTTCTTGCCTTCTTGCTTGGCCCGCGCGTCCAAGCCGACACCACGATCCGCTTCGATCCTTCCGTGATCGGCGATGACCCGCAAGCCTATCTGGTACGCAAGGAGGCTGCCGTACCGGGCATCTACGACGGGCTGGAAAAGGAAATCATCTGGGCCAATCCGATGGTTCATGCCAGGACGCCGCTGTCGATCGTTTATATCCACGGCTTTTCGGCGTCGAAGGGCGAGGTTCGTCCGCTGCCGGACGAGGTGGCCGACCAGCTCGACGCGAACCTTTACTACACCCGCCTCACCGGCCACGGACAGGGCGGTGCCGCGATGGCCGAAGGCAGCGTCAACGCCTGGATCAACGACTACGAGGAAGCGCTCGCCATCGGCCGGGCGATCGGTGACAAGGTGATCGTCATCGCTACCTCGACCGGCGGCTCGCTGGCAGCCTGGGCTGCGACGCAGCCGGGCGCATCGGAGGGGATGGCGGCAGTAGTGTTCATCTCGCCGAATTTCGGCGTCAAGGCTTCCGGCGCCGAACTCCTGACCATGCCGTGGGGCCGAGAGATCGCCGAGCTGGTCGCCGGCAAGGAGCGCAGCTTCGTGCCACGCAATGCGCTGCACGAGAAATTCTGGACCTACCGTTATCCGATCGCGGCGACCCTGCCGATGGTGGCGCTGACCGAGCTTGCTTATGGCGCGCCGGTGGAGAAGGCTACCATTCGTGCCCTCTTCATCTTTTCGGATTCGGACAAGATCGTGCGGTCCGACCGCACCCGCGAAATTGCCGGGCGCTGGGGCGCTGCGCGCGAACTGGTGCCGGTCGACGATACCGGTGATCGGGACAATCACGTTATCGCCGGTGACGCGCTGTCGCCAGCAACTACGGCTTTCCTTGCACAGCGCATTGTGGTGTGGGTCAGAGCGCTCACGGAGTAACGGGCGCGTCCCAGGAAATGAAAAAGGCGACCGAAGCATCGCTCCGATCGCTCTTTTTTCAGTTCTCGCAACCAAGCCGAGCCCGACAGGCTCGGCTGGATGCGACTCTGATTACGCAGCCCGCGCTGCTGGCCGCTTGCCGCCGAAACGACGCTTGTTGTTGCCCTTGAACGGCTTCGCGCCTTCCGGCTTACGCTCGCCGGCGAAGGCCTCGCCGAAGCGCTTCTTGCCGTTGTTCTGGCCGCCTGGCCGCCTGCCGTCGCGACGACCATTGCGGTCGTTGGCCGGCTCGAAGCTGCGCTCGTTCTTTTCGGCGGGATTGCGCTGCGGATCGGGGCTGCCGAGATGGTCGGCAACGATCGGCAGCTTGGTGCGGATGATCCGCTCGACCTGGCGCAGTTTGCTGTTCTCGGACGGATCGCAAAGCGTGATGGCGATGCCGTCCATGCCGTTACGGCCGGTGCGGCCGATGCGGTGGACATAGCTCTCCGCCTCGTCCGGCAGGTCGAAATTCACCACATGGCTGATGCCGGGCACGTCGATGCCGCGCGCCGCGATATCGGTCGCCACAAGAATGCGCACCGAACCCTCGCGGAAATCGTTGAGCGCCTTCTGGCGGGCGTTCTGCGACTTGTTGCCGTGGATGACGGCGGCCTTGAAGCCGTCGCGCTCGAGGTCCTTGGTCACCCTGTCGGCGCCATGCTTGGTGCGCGAAAAAATGATCACGGACTTCATCGCGTCGTCGGCGAGCATGTTGGACAGCACCTGGCGCTTCTGCTTGGTGCGGGCAAAGACGACGCCCTGCACGATCTCCGCCGCCGCGGTGCTTTGCGGCGCGACTTCGACGCGGATCGGGTTCTTCAGCAGGCCCTTCGCCAGTTCGGCGATTTCATTGGGCATGGTGGCCGAGAACAGCACCGTCTGGCGGTCGGGCGCGGTCGCCTTGGCGATGCGCTTGACGTCGTTGATGAAGCCCATGTCGAGCATGCGATCGCCTTCGTCGAGCACCAGCCATTTGGTGTCGGCAAGCACGAGGTCACCCTCGCGCACCAGGTCGGTCAGCCGGCCGGGCGTGGCGATCAGGATGTCGACGCCGGGAGCAACCTTCTTCACCTGGCTGAAGCGCGAAACGCCGCCAAGCACCAGAGCGGTCGAGACATGCGCGCCCCTGGCGAGGATCTTGATGGTGTCCTCGATCTGCACGGCGAGCTCGCGCGTCGGCGCCAGAATGAGCGCACGCGTCGTCTTCGGCCGGCGCTTGGTACCAAGCGCGATGATCTTGGAGAGGATCGGCAACGCGAAGGCAGCGGTCTTGCCGGAGCCGGTCTGGGCGATGCCAAAAATGTCGCGGCCTTGCATCTGCGGCGGGATCGCCTGCATCTGGATCGGCTTCGGCTCGGTAAAGCCGGCGGCATGAGTCGCCTTGAGCAGAGCGCCAGTAATTCCAAGGGCTGCGAAACCGGTGAGTTCCGCAGTGTTACCGGTCGAGGTGGTGTTACCGGCAAAGGTGTTTTCGTTGGTCAAAATATTCTTCTTTCACGCGGCTCCTGGCCGCAAACATCAGTGGCGGCAGGGCGCAACCTGCCGTCGAAAAACTGTCATGAAACGACAAGGCGGCGGACGTTATCGTCCGCACGGCTGCGCTGTCGTGCCCGCAGGCATCATGCCACGGGGCTTTTTCGCCGCCTTGCCGATGTGTCGGAAAGAGGGAAAACAGACGCAACCAGTCTCATTCGTCGAGAAGGCCGGATCGTCCCGGCCCAAGCGCCTATGTTGCCGCATATGGCCCAGTTCGCCGCGAAATGCAAGGGGCGTTATGTTGCAGCGCAGCGAAAGCCATGGCGAAGCGGCGCTTGCGCTGCCCTGCTGCCATGATTACCACAAGTCAGGCTTTCCGTTTTTGGGGATCGAGCGATGAAGGACGTGCTGAAGGAACTCGAGCGCCGCCGCGACATGGCGCGCATGGGCGGCGGCCAGGCCCGTATCGATGCTCAGCACAAAAAGGGCAAGCTCACCGCGCGCGAACGCATCGACGTCTTTCTCGACGAGGGCTCGTTCGAGGAGTTCGACATGTATGTCGAGCACCGCTCGACCGATTTCGGCATGGAGAAGACCAAAATCGCCGGCGACGGCGTCGTCACCGGCTGGGGCACCGTCAATGGCCGCCCGGTCTATGTCTTCGCCAAGGACTTTACCGTGTTCGGCGGCTCGCTGTCCGAGGCCCACGCCGAAAAGGTGGTCAAGGTGCAGGAGATGGCGCTGCGCAACCGCGCACCGATCATCGGCCTCTACGACGCCGGCGGCGCCCGCATCCAGGAAGGCGTGGCAGCACTTGGCGGTTATGCCGAGATATTCCAGCGCAATGTGCTCGCCTCCGGCGTTATCCCGCAGATTTCACTGATCATGGGCCCTTGCGCCGGCGGCGACGTCTATTCGCCGGCGATGACCGACTTCATCTTCATGGTGCGCGACACCTCCTATATGTTCGTCACCGGGCCGGACGTGGTGAAGACGGTCACCAACGAAACGGTGACTGCCGAGAGCCTCGGCGGCGCCTTCGTCCACACGACCAAGTCCTCGATCGCCGATGGCGCCTACGACAATGACGTCGAGGCGTTGCTGCAGATGCGCCGGCTGGTCGATCTGCTGCCTGCCTCCAATACGGCTGATATCCCCGAGATCGAATGCTACCAGTCGGTCACCGATCACGATCTGTCGCTCGACCGGCTGATCCCCGACAACGCCAACAAACCCTACGACATCAAGGAGTTGATCCTTAAAGTTGCCGACGAGGGTGACTTCTTCGAGATCCAGCAGAGTTTTGCGAAAAACATCGTCACCGGCTTCGGCCGCGTCGAAGGCCGCACGGTGGGCTTCGTCGCCAACCAGCCGATGGTGCTGGCCGGCGTGCTCGATTCCGACGCCAGCCGCAAGGCGGCGCGATTCGTGCGCTTCTGCGACTGTTTTTCGATTCCGGTCGTCACCTTCGTCGACGTTCCGGGCTTTCTGCCCGGCACCGCGCAGGAATATGGCGGGCTGATCAAGCATGGCGCCAAGCTTTTGTTCGCCTATGCCGAAGCGACCGTCCCGAAGATCACCGTCATCACCCGAAAGGCTTATGGCGGCGCTTATGACGTGATGGCGTCAAAGCATCTGCGCGGCGACATGAACTATGCCTGGCCGACGGCGCAGATCGCGGTGATGGGCGCCAGGGGCGCGGTCGAGATCATCTATCGCAAGGACACCGGCGATGCGGAGAAGATCGCAGCACATACAAAGGCTTACGAGGACCGCTTCCTGTCGCCCTTCGTCGCCGCCGAGCGCGGCTATGTCGATGAGGTGATCATGCCGCATTCGACCCGCCGCCGCATTGCGCGAGCGCTCCGCATGCTGCGCAACAAGGATATGCAGAACCCCTGGAAGAAGCACGACAACATTCCGTTGTGACATCGCAGATGTCGCGCCTGGTCCTCTACACAGGAGAGCACTTCGGCAGGTTTGCCGTCCTGCTTTTCGTTCTGCCGCTTTTCTGCCCGGTGCTCCTCTGGCTGCTGCTCCTTGACCGGCATCCGCTTGCGGTTATCGCGGGCGGTGTTATTGCCGTACCGGCTGCAATGCTGGCTTTCGTTCTGTTAATTGGAGCATTGTTTGCCGGTTTTCGGCCTAGCAGGGTGGAAGGGATTACTCGGGAATCGGCACCAAAACTGTGGGCAGTGTGGGAAAGCGTTGCCGGCAAACATCGCGCCGGCCGGACGACGATTGTGCTGAGCAGTGACCTGAACGCCAGCATAGGGGAAGAGCGCCCGTTTCTAGGTCTGCTCGGCCGTCGAGCGATCTTGACCGTCGGTATCCCGTTGCTTGCCGTGACCGACGAAAAGGCATTTTCTGCAATCCTTGCTCACGAACACGCTCATCTAAAAAACAGGGATACAAACGGCGGCCTCAATCTCGCCGAGCTCGACAAAAGCTTCGATTTGATCTTCGAATATGCTCCTCCCGGAAAGACGGTTTCCGGCAGCCTGTTTTACTGGATACTGGCTCCGCTGTCGTACTCTCTGGAACGTGAAGGAATACGGCTATCGCGCCGAGCGGAAATCGACGCCGATCGTCATGCGGCAATGTCAGGCGATTCGTATGAAGCAGCGCGCGCCCTGCTCCTGATCGCCGCCGCCGACAAATTCTTCGACGACCGGGTTTACAATCCGCTCAAGCGTGAGTTGCTTGGCGCGATGGCGCCGCCTCGCCCGCCGCTTGATAGAGTTCTGGCGGTGTGCAGCGACTTGTCGAGCACGAGCCTTCTGCAAGAGTATGCACTGAAGGCCTGGGCCGCCGCCGATGACGAGAAGGCGGACCACCCGCCATGGTCGGAACGTCTGACTGCGCTTGGATATGGTTCCGTTCCAACGATAGAGCCGGTTTTGGTTCCTGCCCTGTCGAGCCTGCTGAGCAATGAAATGATCGCAGAGCGGGTTCGCCATTTCGATAGTGAATGGACAACGAAAATCGCCGATTATCTCGATCGTTAGGCGATCCCTCCGGATTGTTGCGGGGAGCTACCGATCATTCCCCTTCCGCCGCGCCAAACCCCGCCCCCATGGTGGCGCGGACAGCGCCCGCCCAGGGTGTCGCATGGTTGTCGATGCGCATCTGGAAAATGAAATAGGTCGGCGAGCAGAAGCCAATACCTTTCACCCTGCCGATACCAGGCGTATCGGGCGGCAGCGACTGGCACATATAATCCTCGCGGCAGAAATGCTCGGCCGAGCAGGCCGGCCGGTTGCCGCGGTTGACCGCGCCGCCTAGGCACTGGTCGAAATTATTGGTCGCCACGCAAATGTCGAATTTTTTGCCGCCAACCAGCCCGCAGATCTCGTTCGGCATCGGCTTGCCCGGCTTGAAGCCGGCAAAAGCACGATCCTTGTCGTCGCAGCCGCGATAGGCAATGCCGGCCGGCACGCCGATCTTCGGTGGCCGGCAGGTGTAGGCGGTGCGCGAAATGTCGGTCGCGAAGGCTGCGAACTGGCCTGCTATTCTGTAGCGATCATTGAAAGGCTGCGCCGGGTTGCTGGTGATCGAGCCGGTCAGGCATGGATGGCCGGAGAACATCTTTTCACTGTCTTTGGGCAGCAGGCATTGCGCCAGCTTCGTCCGCACGCCCGACGCCGTCGCCAGCGGCGTGCAGACGGTGCCGCCGCCGCATTGCCAGGTCGTGCCGAAGCGGGCCGCATCCTCCGCCATTAGGCACGGCATCGCCATTTCGGCCGGCGCATAGTCGACCTCGCCAGCGTCCTTCCACACGGCCGGCGGCGCGAAGGACAGCGGGCGGAAGCGGTTCGGCTCCTTGCCGTCGGCGGTCGCACGCAGCCAGGCCTCGCGCCGCGGTATCTCGGCATGAAGATGCGGCGAGATGCCGACCTCGATGCGATTCAGCGGCGAGGTCGTCTTGTCGTCGCGGCCGATGAAATGGAAACCGGCGGTCGAACCCGCCTGATGGCAACCCTGGCAGGCGCCATTGTCGAGCCGCTCGACCAGCGCTTCCGGCGTGCGCACCAGCTTCAGCGCGGAATAGTCGAGCTCAGAAAAATCCGCGGGCTGGAACAGCGGCGTGAACGGGTGATTGGCCTGCCTTGCGCTGCCGAAAGTCGACCACGAGATGACTTTCTTCGCCAGGAATTGATGCGGGATCTTATAGACACCGAGGTCGACCGCGGCTGCATTGGCGCTGATATAGTCGGCGAGTTTTGCTTTCAGCGCGGCGTCTTCGGCAAGCCGCGCGGCGTCGGGCGTATTTTCCAGCGGCTTTTCGCTGACCGTCTCTCCATCGATGCCGAAAATCCGCATGAGGTAGGCAGCCTGCCCGCCGAATTCGGTCTCCTGGCCGGAGGGAAAGCGCACCACCTGGGCGTTGAGTTCGAGCTGCTCAAAGCTCAGCCCGGCCTTCTCCAGCGGCCCGCCGATGAGCCAGCCGGTATCGACGGACTCGTCGAGTTGCGGCGTCCAGCGCCCGGCAACGCCGACGCAGCCGCCATCGGCATCCGGCGCGGCGCTGTAGATGGCATTGAAGTTGAACGGCAGGCG
The DNA here is from genome assembly GCF_003997585.1 of Mesorhizobium sp. M5C.F.Cr.IN.023.01.1.1. NCBI lineage: Bacteria > Pseudomonadati > Pseudomonadota > Alphaproteobacteria > Hyphomicrobiales > Phyllobacteriaceae > Mesorhizobium > Mesorhizobium sp. M5C.F.Cr.IN.023.01.1.1. The sequence goes on from NZ_RZSU01000047.1 coordinate 44,047, forward strand.
CGAGGCCAGAACCTTGCCGTTTTTCTTGAAGCTGTAGGCAAGGCGATAGATGAAACGCACCTCGCCGCAGCGCCCTTCGCCGCGCGCCTCGGCGAAATCGCGCCGATCGAGCCTGTTGACGACGCCGACCAGCCGGAAGCGCGCGGCGTCCGTCTTCAGCCAGCGCATGTCTATGATGCGGCCGACATTGCCGTCGGTGACTTCGTAGAGCGGCCGCCCGCCAGCCTTCATCTCGGCCCGCAGCGCGGCGACATCGGTTGCAACCGTCTCGACGATCCGGTGATAGGCCGGCGCCTTGTCATAGAGCGTCTTCAGGTCGCCCTTGCCATCGACACCGAAAATGCTGGCGAAATCAAAACCTTTGGCATCGAGGGCGGCGAGCACGGCCGGATCGTCGACAATGGTCACGGGACCTTCGGCACGCGCGGTGTGCGCCATGAAAGCGGCGACGAAGATTGCGGCAAGCAGAGCGAACCCGCGGCTCATCGAGCAGTCACCTCGTTGCGACATTCGGCAAGCTCGCGCAGCACCGGCACCAGCGCCAGCGGCAAATCCTCGGCGATCAGCCCTGGTCCGAAACGGCTGCCGGCCTCGGCATGAATCCAGACCGCCGCGCAGGCGGCTTCGAAAGCCGGCATGCCTTGCGCCAGGAAGCCGGCAATGACCCCCGACAGCACGTCGCCCGAACCGGCGGTGGCCAGCCATGGCGCGCCATTGCAGTTGATCGCCGCTCTGCCATCGGGCGCCGCGATCACCGTGTCCGCGCCTTTGTAGACGACGATTGCGCCGGCGCGCTCGGCCGCAGAGCGCGCCTTGGCCAGCTTGGACAGGTCCCTGTCTCCGGCGATGTCCGGAAACAGTCTGGCGAATTCGCCCTCATGCGGCGTCAGCACCAGCGCTGGCGTGTTCAGACGACGGGCGGCTTCGAACAGAACTTTCGGGGTCTCGCGAAACGAGGTGATGCCATCGGCATCGAGCACCAGCCCGTCGGCCCTGCCGTCTTGCCGCTGCCCGGTGGCCAGCACGCCAACGGCAAAATCCCGTGTTTTTTCGCCGACGCCGAATCCGGGTCCGAGGACGAAAGCCGACGGCCGGCGGTCGCCGATGAATTCCTGTACGTCCGCGATGCTGTCGGCCCTGCGCAGCATGATCGAGGTCAGATGCGCGGCATTCGCCTGCAGCGCGTTCGCCGGCGACAGCACCGTCACCGCCCCTGCCCCGCTTCTGGCCGAGGCAAGCGCCGACAGCCGCGCGGCACCCGTCGCGGACGGCCCGCCGGAGAAGACGCCGACATGGCCGCGCCTGTACTTATGCGCATCGACGGCTGGAACCGGGAAACTTTCTAGCCAAAGCGGCGGGGTGTTCTCGCAGGTTCGCGGTTCAAGCTGCGCAACGATCCCGTCGCCGATGCCGATATCGGCAAGCACCAACTCGCCGCACATCTCGCGCCCAGGCAACAGCAGATGGCCGGGCTTTTTTCGCGCAAACGTCACCGTGATCCGGGCGTGGAATGCTCGGCCGAGAACCTGGCCGCTCTCGCCTGACACACCTGAGGGCAGATCGACCGCAACGACTGGCAGGTTCAGGTCTGTCGCGACCTCGACCGCCTTGGCGGCATCGCCGGACAGCGGCTTGGACAGCCCTGCCCCATAGAGCGCGTCGACCAGGATCGCTCCTGCCTCGGCGGCAAATTCCGACAGCGGCCGAGGCCTGACCGGGCATTCCGAAGCGGCGAGCGCCGCGTCGCTGCCGGTTTTGGGGAAGCCGGATGCCCACATCAAGACGTCGACGGCGCTATCCCTCAGAATGCGGGCGACGACATATCCGTCGCCGCCATTGTTGCCGGGCCCGCACAGTACGTGTACGCGTCTGGCAGCCGGAAAACGGGCGAGCACCACCGCAGCGACCGCGGCACCTGCATTGCGCATCAGGCCAATGCCGTTGAGTGGTCCGGCGGAAATCGTAAGCCGGTCGGCCTCAGCCATTTCGGCCGGAGACAAAATTTCATTGTTCATGGATGCCGATCCGCATTGGCTCAAGCCCGACCCCTGTGGTCAAACCCCGATCCCTGTGGTCAAACATTGTCCAGTTTTCGGTTCGAAGCAAACGGTGATGAGATGGCACGATCTATAAGCACATCGTTGGGGGACAATGGCTTCTTCGAAGCACAAATGCTCGCGAAATGCTCTGTCTGCCCAATTATTGTGCGGACGGAAGCGCCGACAATGTGTAGGTTCCCAGTATCCATGACGCATCCAACACGGCGAATGACGCGAATTTATCCCCCAACGCGGCATGGCATCGAAATCGCGTGATACCGCTTCGAATCCCCTCAAATTGGCACAGTTCGTGCTTGAAGGAGGCGCAAGCGGGGCTCACAACCCGTCTTTTTTGGCAGTGGAGGCCACTTTTTACATGAAAAAGATCGAAGCGATCATCAAGCCGTTCAAACTAGACGAAGTGAAGGAAGCGCTTCAGGAGGCCGGGCTGCAAGGCATCACCGTTACGGAGGCCAAGGGTTTTGGCCGCCAGAAGGGCCATACCGAGCTTTATCGCGGTGCCGAATATGTCGTCGACTTCCTGCCCAAGGTAAAAATCGAGGTCGTGCTCGGCGACGACGCGGTCGAAGGCGCGATCGAAGCCATTCGCAAGGCGGCCCAGACCGGCCGCATCGGCGACGGCAAGATCTTCGTCTCCAACATCGAGGAAGTCGTGCGCATCCGCACCGGCGAAACAGGGATGGACGCGGTCTGAGGTTTCTGATTTCAGATCATCTCCTCGAAACGACATAAGACAGGGAAACATGACATGACGACAGCCAAAGACATCATGAAGCAGATCAAGGACAACGACGTGAAATTCGTTGACCTGCGCTTCACAGATCCGAAGGGCAAGCTGCAGCACGTGACGATGGATGTCGTTGAGGTCGAGGAAGACATGTTTGCCGACGGCGTCATGTTCGACGGATCCTCCATCGCCGGCTGGAAGGCGATCAACGAGTCCGACATGGTGCTGATGCCCGATACTGAGACGGTGCATATGGACCCGTTCTTCGCGCAGTCGACCATGGTCATCCTGGGCGACATCCTCGATCCGATCTCCGGAGAGTCCTACAACCGCGACCCGCGCGGCACCGCCAAGAAGGCCGAAGCCTATATGAAGGCGGAAGGCATCGGCGATCAGATCTTCGTTGGCCCGGAAGCCGAGTTCTTCGTGTTCGACGACGTCAAGTACAAGGCCGACCCGTACAACACCGGGTTCAAGCTCGACTCCACCGAATTGCCGTCCAACGACGATACCGACTACGAAACCGGCAATCTCGGCCACCGTCCGCGCATCAAGGGCGGCTATTTCCCGGTGCCGCCGATCGACTCGGCGCAGGACATGCGCTCGGAAATGCTGACCGTGCTCGCCGAAATGGGCGTGCGCGTCGAAAAGCATCACCACGAAGTGGCCGCTGCCCAGCACGAACTCGGCATCAAGTTCGACACGCTGGTCCGCAACGCCGACAAGATGCTGATCTACAAGTATGTCGTGCACCAGGTCGCTAACGCCTACGGCAAGACGGCCACCTTCATGCCCAAGCCGGTCTTCGGCGACAACGGCTCGGGCATGCACGTCCACCAGTCGATCTGGAAGGAGGGCAAGCCGACCTTCGCCGGCAATGAATATGCCGGCCTCTCGGAGAGCTGCCTGTTTTACATCGGCGGCATCATCAGGCACGCCAAGGCGATCAACGCCTTCACCAACCCGCTGACCAACTCCTACAAGCGCCTGGTGCCGGGCTATGAAGCGCCGGTGCTGCTCGCCTATTCGGCGCGCAACCGCTCTGCCTCCTGCCGTATTCCATTCGCCTCGTCGCCGAAGGCCAAGCGCGTCGAGGTCCGCTTCCCCGATCCGGGCGCGAACCCCTACCTCGCCTTTGCCGCCATGCTGATGGCCGGCCTGGACGGCATCAAGAACAAGATCCATCCCGGCCAGCCGATGGACAAGGATCTCTACGACCTGCCGCCGAAGGAACTGAAGAAGATCCCGACCGTCTGCGGCTCGCTGCGCGAGGCGCTGCAGAGCCTCGACAAGGACCGCGGGTTCCTGAAGGCCGGCGGCGTGTTCGACGACGACCAGATCGACAGCTACATCGAGCTCAAGATGGCCGAAGTGATGCGCTTCGAGATGACCCCGCATCCGGTCGAATACGACATGTATTATTCGGTCTGAGCGGATCGGCTAAAGGACAACAAAACCCCGCCGGAGCGATCCGGCGGGGTTTTTTGTTTGGGATGGAGAATACAAATCGAGCAGTTGGTGTAGTCGCCCTTGGCAAAACGCCGACGCGACGAGAGCGAGACACGGCGCAGACGCGAAGTCCACGCCGTGACTGCATGCTCAAGCGGCAGCCGAAACCTCTGCGCTGGCCGGGACGGAGGCGATCGTCTTCAGGATTTGCGAGGCGATCTGGTAGGGGTCGCCCTGCGAGTTCGGGCGGCGATCCTCGAGGTAACCCTTATAGCCATTGTTGATGAAGGAATGCGGCACTCGGATCGAGGCGCCGCGGTCGGCGATACCATAGCTGAACCTGTTCCATGGCGCGGTCTCATGCTTGCCGGTCAAACGCTTGTCGTTGTCCGGCCCGTAGACGGCGATGTGATCCATCAGGTTCTTGTCGAAGGCGGCCATCAGCGCCTCGAAATAGTCCTTGCCGCCGACCTCGCGCATATAGGCGGTCGAGAAGTTGGCGTGCATGCCGGAACCGTTCCAGTCGGTGTCGCCGAGCGGCTTGCAGTGGTATTCGATGTCGATGCCGTATTTCTCGGTGAGGCGCTGCATCAGGTAGCGGGCCATCCACATCTGGTCGGCGGCCTTCTTGGAGCCCTTGCCGAAAATCTGGAATTCCCACTGCCCTTTGGCGACCTCGGCGTTGATGCCTTCATGGTTGATGCCGGCGGCAAGGCAGAGGTCGAGATGCTCCTCGACGATCTGCCTGGCGACGCTGCCGACATTGCTGTAGCCGACGCCGGTGTAGTACGGGCCTTGCGGCGCAGGGTAACCGCTTTCGGGGAAGCCGAGCGGGCGGCCGTCCTTGTAGAAGAAATACTCCTGCTCGAAGCCGAACCAGGCACCCTCGTCATCGAGGATGGTGGCGCGTTTGTTGGATGCATGCGGCGTCACGCCGTCCGGCATCATCACTTCGCACATGACGAGCACGCCATTGGTGCGCGCGGGGTCTGGATAGATGGCGACCGGCTTCAGCACGCAGTCGGACGAGTGGCCTTCGGCCTGCATGGTCGAAGAACCGTCGAAGCCCCACAGCGGAAGCTGGTCGAGCGTCGGAAACTCGGCGTATTCCTTGATCTGCGTCTTTCCGCGAAGGTTGGGAACCGGGGTGTATCCATCGAGCCAAATGTACTCGAGCTTGTATTTCGTCATTCTAGCCTCTCGTTGCTTTGATCACCGAACCTTGGACGGCGCCGACGTGCCAGCCACCCTGCAGCCGACCTGCCGGATTATTAAAAAGCAATTCGTGTGCCATTTTCTCCGGCAAAGGATGCGACAAAAC
>NZ_RZSU01000048.1:0-48461 GCF_003997585.1 Mesorhizobium sp. M5C.F.Cr.IN.023.01.1.1
CGCTTGGACAGCGTAGCGCTGCGCTCGGCCGCCGGCACGACGAAAATGACCTGCTGCAGCATGTACTCCATGGCGGTCGGCTTGGTGCCGCCATTGTCGAGCATGCGCCTGACCACGTCCTGCTCGCTCAACGCGCCGCCGCTCTTGGAGCGATGGCGCGCGGTCAGCGCCTGGTTCCAGGCCATCTGGGAGCGGATGAACTCCTTGAAATGTTCCTTGCCGACGCCGGACTGCGCCATGACGCCGTCGAGTTGTTTGAGCTGCATCTTGTTGGTCGTGGCAAAGCGCTGATAGGCAGCGTCGACCTGGGCGTCGCTGATGCGGATCCCGAGACGCCTGGCTTCGGCGACGCGCAGCGTCTGCTCGATCATTTCCTCGGCAGCGTCGCCTTTCTTGCGCTGCAGGCGCAGGAAGGCAGCCCGATGCTGGATGTCGCCGGTCGTGATCGGTACGTTGTTGACGACGTATTTGATCTGGCTGGCTAAGGCCGGCGGCGTCATCACTGTGATCGAGGCCGAGGTAGCCGCCACCAGCAGCGTGAACCCTGCCGAAAAGAGGTATTTCCTCATCGAAAGCATCCCAATATTATCTCGGTTCCGGCCCAATTCTATCCCATTTTGAGGGAGCTGGAATCCGTGCCTGCCCTATGCGGCGAAACGATGTCGTTAGAAGTGATGTGCGTCCAATAGGACGCACAAGATACGCTCTAACACTTTGAATCTACGCATCGTGCTTTCCGAAAATTAATTCCGATTTTCGGGCCGATGCGTTGGCCGGCCGCCCGTTCCGCCCGTCTGTAATTGGCAGGCGCCTGCTACTGGACAGCGTTGAAGGAGCTTTGTGTCGAGCCGAAATCGCCGAGCGTGCGGAACGACAGGTTGAAACCGATGTTCTGCGACACTTCCTTGGTGCTCAGGTCGCGGGATTCCGAGAATGTCATCAAGTAGGTGAAACATGAATCGCTATAGGCAAAGCCGACCCCGTCCTTAACCAGGACACTTTGCTCCAGATCGTAGGTGCCGGTACCGAAGACACGCCAGTTCTCTGCAAGTTGCGTCGAGGCGCCAAGCGTGACCTCGTGACGATCGGTCGTGAAGCCATAGAGCGGCTGCGCCTGGATGAAGGCGTATTTGGCGCTGAACGAAATCGGCAGGCCGGAATAGGCTGCCTTGACCTCGGCGCGGCGAACCTCGAAGCTCTGCTCGTCGAAACGGCCGCTGATCGAGCCGGAAAGCCCGCTGGGGCTGTTGAAGCCGACGAGACCGACATAATCGGAGGTCGCGGTCTCAAGGCCCGAATCGGCGCCGACGTTGACCAGGTCCGGCGCGGCGAAGGAGTTCTGGCCGTCAAGCTGGTACGATTGGCCGAACAGCGCGTTGGTGCTCCAGCCATTGTCATAGGCGCCGGAATAGCGCAGCCCGACATTGGCGCGCGTGCCGCCTTCCAAGCGGTCGTAACCGGAGAACTTGTCGCGCTCGAACAATGTTGTGGCGTCAAAGACGAAGCTCTGCGCGTCCTCGTTGGGAACAGCGAGGCCGCCGACATACTGCTCGTTCGGACGCACGAACACCTGCGCCATCGGCTCGAAGATGTGGCTGGAACTGGTCGACGAGAACAGCACCGGCCAGCGCATTTCCAGCCCGGCGGTCGCCATGAAGCGGGCGAGCGACGATCGCATATCGTCGTCGACGCTGAGGTTAGACGCCATCTGATTGATGGCATTGAGCGATCCCGAAGAGGCATTGACATAGCCGGCGTCGCCGCGCAGCGCCAGCAGCGGCGTCAGCAGCAGCCCGCCATCGGTGGTGAATGTGCGCTTCCATTCCGCTTCGGCGGTGAGACGGCCCGACTGGCCCTCGATGCCGCGGACACTGGTGACGGACGCAGCGTTGTTCGGATCGGCAAGGACCCTGTCCAGCCTGTCTCGGCTGATGGCCTGCGCGTTTACATTGAACGACAACTGCCCGCCGCCCACTGCCATGTCTGGGATGTAGGCGTAGTCGAGCGAGGGCAGCACCCAGGGCTGCTTGCCGGCGCGCGCGGTCGGATCGTCGGAGAGCGTCTCTTCCTGGACCTCGAAGCGCATGGCGCGCACGTCGAAATAGTTGCGGCCGTTGAGGCCGGTCAGGTAGATCGAGGAGCGATGCACACTGTCGTTGAAGTCTTCGATGGCGTAGGTGCGCGAGAAGTTCTTGTCGGTCTGCAGCAGGACATCCCAGCCGAAGTCCCAGCGCGGATTGATGGCGAACTGGCCCTTGGTGCCCATCATGCCGCGGAATTTGTTCGGGTCGCCGGCCGTCCCTGAATCAACATTGTGCCCGTCGCTGTCGATGAACTCGTCGGGATCCACTTGCCGGATGCCGGCGATCTTCAGGCTGTACTGGCCGTTGTTGAAGCGCTGACGCCAGTCGGCTTCGCCGAGAAAGCCCTGCTTGGTGTAGCCGCTGCCGGTGACGGTGAGATCGTAGGTTGGTGAGAGAGCGAAATAATAGGGGACTTTGACGCCGACGCCGAGATCGCTCTTGTAGGAGATGCCAGGGATCAGGAAGCCGCTCTTGCGCTTGACGGTCGGGTCGGCAATCTCGAAAGCCGGCAGATAGGCGAGCGGAAAGCCGAAGAACTCGAAATTCGAATTCTCGAAGCGAACCGTCTTCTTCTCGCCGTTCCAGATGATTTTTCTGGCCTTGATGCGCCAGGTCGGCGCTTTGTCGGGTTTGTCCTCGCACGGCTCACAGGCCGTGTAGACGCCGTTGTGGAACGTCGTCAGCACGCCGCCCATGCGTTCCGCGCTTTCGGCGGCGAAATAGGCCTTGTCGACGGTTTCGACACGCAGCGCGTTGACGAAGCCGTCGGCGAAATCGTCGGTGATGTCGACGTGCTGCGAGTAGATCTTGCTGCCGTCGCTGTTGACGACCTCGACATTGCCGCTGGCGACGAGCCGCTTGGTGTTGCGATTGTATTCGACCCGCTGGGCGACGAGGCGGTTGCCGCCGTAATCGATCTGCACGCCGCCGACGGCCGTCACTGTCTGGTTGTCGTTGTCATAGACCAGCGTATCTGCCGCCAGCAGCATTTGCGAGCCGGCGGGGACGTCGGCTGCCATGTCGCTGATATCCTGGGCAAAAGCCGGGATACTCGGGACGACACAAGCGAGCAGGCATGCCAAGGCGCTCGCCCCATAGAGGCGCGCCAAACCGGCCTGCCTATGGATGCGCAAAACTGCCCCCCTCACTAGCCGTCTTCCTTGTACAGCAAGAAAGTCACCCCGTAGAACATAGCCACGACAACCGGAACCCATGCAGCCACGACTGTGGGTACGAATCCCGCCACGCCGAATGCCTTGACCAGCACCGTCACGACATAAAGCAGAAACCCGGCCAGGACGCCACCCAGAATCATCGTCGCGGATTGTCCCATCCTCGCAAATCGCATCGACACTGTTGCGGCGATCAGCGTCATGGCGACGAGAAGGAACGGCAGCGCCACCAGCGAATGGAACTGCATGGCAAAGGCATTTGCCTTGAGGCCGAAGGAGCGGGCAACCTCGATCTTGCCGGGCAGATTATAGAAAGGGATGGTTTCCGGGCGCGCCAGCCGCTCTTGCACGAATTCGGGCTTGAGATTGGTCGGCACCCGGTCGCTTGCCACCGATTGGATATTGCCGTCCCGGAAAACCTTGACGTCCTGCAGTTCCCAGTAGCCATCCCGCAAAAAGGCGTGCGCCGCGTCCTTGCGTTCGACGATGTCGCCTTGCGGGTTGAAGGCGAAGAAGACGGCATCGGCCATCTCCAGGCCCTGATTGAGAATGGCGCGCGCGCCGATGATGGTATCGCCGGAACTGGTCTTCTGCCGGATCCAGGGCTCGGCGTCGGCCGAGACGGTGTTCGACTTGCCGGAGCGGAGCTGGGTTTCGATTTCTTCAGACCAGGAAAACGCATGCGCGGCGATCGGATTGATGACGCCGACCGACAACACCCCGAACAGCAGCGCCCCGATGCAGCACGGCAGCAGGAATTGCCAGGCGGACACGCCGGCGGAGCGCGCGATGACCAGTTCATACCTGCGATTGAGCGAGACCAGTGTCGCCATCGCCGAGAACAGGCCGACGAACGGCACCGTCTGCAGCATGATCATCGGCATTCGCAACCCTGAAATGGCGAACGCCGTGCCGTAGGTGAAACCCGGCAAGCCGGTCGTGCGGCCGGAAAGTTCGGTGAAGTCGATCAGGAACACAAGCGCCAGCAGGCCGATGAAGAACCAGATGGTGATCGTCACGTAGCGGAAGAAGAAGTATCTACCCAGAGTCCAGCCCATTAGCGTATCCAGCCCATTAGCCGGCCCCTTGGCCAGAAGCGCCGCGCCTGGCGAAGCGGAGCTTCAGGGCGCTCCAGCCGCCACTGAAGCGGCCGGCGAAATTCGTCATCCAGTCGGCCCAGGCGACCGGCAGTTCCATGGTCCGGTTTGAGACGATGAACCATGTCGCGACCGCGGACGCCACGATAGGAACGCCGTAGACCATATAGGCGTATTGCGGAACGTTGTCGGCCTTGCCGGCGGCAAAGAAACCGAGCCAGCGCACGAAAAGCGCAATCGCGATCGACGTGATCAGCGGATGAATGCGCGCCTCGCGATGGGAGCGCGCGTCTCCCGCGACCCCAAGCGCGATCAGCGCGAAGACGAGTGAATAGGACCATTCGGAAAAACGCTGGTTGAGTTCGGCCAGGTACTTGTTCGGCTTTTTCTGGAACACCTTGTCGTTCGGACTGGGATTGAGCAGGTACTGGGTCGTCCGGTCCTTCGGCAAAAGCAATACGTCCGATGAGGCTGACATGAAGGCGGACAGGTCGAAGGCATAGGAGGTGAACCGGATGACCGAAAGATCGCCGGCCAGCGTCTCGCGATGGATGACGCCGTCATTCATCATCAGCACTTTCTCGTCGCCGTTTTCGATGATGGCGCCGGTCTTGGCATAGTAGACGAGGTTGGCGCCTTCTTCGCGCGAGTCGGCGACGAAGATGCCGCCGAGGCGGTTGTCCGGAAGCCGCTCGCCAATCTGCAGGAACAGGCCGTCGTCGATCTTGCGGAAGGTGCCTTCCTGGATGATCAGCGACAACAGATCGGCGCGCGACGACGCCACCAGCTCGCGGTTTTTCTGTCGTGCATAGGGATCGACGCCGTTGTCGACGGCGAACGAAAAGACGCTGGCCGCCAGCGCCAGGAACATGACCGGCCTGACGATGGTCCAGCGCGAAGCGCCCGCTGCGTTCAAGACGGCAAGCTCAGAATCGGAATTCATCGCGCTCAGTGTCTGAGCGACCGCGACCACCAGGGCGAAAGGCACGACGATCGGGACGATCGACGGAATGATCAGCGCAGCGACCTCGAAGAAGGTCAGCACCGACTGCCCGCTGTCGGTGACGAGGTCGATGCGGGCGAGCACCTGCGTCGTCCACACGATCGCCAGCGTCCAAATGAGCGCTGCCAGGAAGACCGCCAACGCACGACGCATGATGTAGCGTTCAACGACCTTCATGAAGGCTTTTCTCGATTTTGCCGAACGGCATCATGCCTCCGGACAAGGTAGTCGCCCGGCGACGCCTGTACAACCGGTCGGTTGGCGGTTCGATCTGGTTCCGTCCCACATCGATATTTCCGGTGGGCCGGAGTGTCGGCGGCAATGGATAAGAAAGGGCGAACATCAATGGTTAACAACACGTTGCGGCAGGAAAGCGGGGCCGTGCCGCGACGAATCGCCATCGATTCCATCCGCCATATGGGATCGGATTCCGGCAAAGTCTTGCCAAATGCCGGAAAACGACCAAATGTCGCGCCGATCACGGTTATGGCCGCCGTTGCTGCGACAGGTACAGGCATGGAAGCAGAAGTAACAGAAGCAGCCAAGCCGGCCAAGCATTCGCGGTTGCTTCGCCAATGCCCGAATTCAGGCCAACGCAATCGCGCAGCAGATCGTCAGGCAGGGGCGATGATTGAAAATTGGGGTGGTGCTTCCGGTCGGAAACAGCCAAATATCTAGTTTCATCAAGGCACTCTCCCAAAAACCCAACGCCGTTCCCGAAAGCAGGACATGATGACTTCGAGACCTTCGATCGCCTTCGCCAAATTCGCAGCGCCTAAAAAGGGCAGTGTCTTCGTGCTGGCGGCCAACGATGGCGGTCTCGGCGACGCCGCAAAGGCTTGCGATCCGGCAAAGACCCTGGAGCGGGCGTTCCCGGTGGCCGACTTTTCCGGCAAATTCGCCGGCTTGGTCGAAGTGCTGGCGCCCGAGGGCACATCGCTCGACCGGCTGGTGGCGGTCGGCGCCGGCAAGGTCTCGGGACTCGACGATCATGCCTGGCTCAAGCTTGGCGGCACCATCGCTGCATCCTTGCGCAAGGCGACGGAGGTGGCCGTCGTGCTCGATCTTCCGGGTACTGACGTCGGCGGCAGGCAAGCGGCACAGCTTGCCGCGGGCATCCTTCTGCGCAGCTACGCTTTCGACAAGTACAAGACGAAAAAGGACAATGGCGATGGCCAGCGCGATGGCAAGAAGGCCGAGCTCAAAAAGCCCGTCAAGGTGACCATCCACACCACCGATCCGGCGGCCGCGAAAAAGACCTTCGCCGACGAGGCGGCGGTGATCGACGGGGTTCTCCTGGCGCGCGATCTGGTCAATGAGCCGGCCAATGTACTCGGGCCGGTGGAATTCGCCGCCCGCGTCAACGAACTGGAAGCGCTCGGCGTCACGGTCGAGATCCTGGTCGAGAAGGAGATGAAGAAGCTCGGCATGGGCGCGCTGCTAGGCGTCGCGCAAGGCTCGCCGCGTGGCGCCCGCCTGGCCGTCATGCGATGGGACGGCGGCAAGGCCAAGGACAGCCCGATTGCCTTCGTCGGCAAGGGTGTCACTTTCGATACCGGCGGCAACTCGATAAAGACGGCGTCCGGAATGGAGGACATGAAGGGCGACATGGGCGGCGCGGCCGCCGTGACCGGGCTGATGCACGCGCTGGCAGCCCGCAAGGCCAAGGCCAATGTCGTCGGCGTCATCGGGTTGGTGGAAAATGCCGTTGACGGTCATGCGCAACGCCCGGGCGACATCGTCACTTCGATGTCGGGCCAGACCATCGAGGTGCTCAACACCGACGCCGAAGGCCGCCTCGTTCTGGCCGATGCGCTGTGGTACTGCAACGATCGCTACCAGCCGAAATTCATGGTCAATCTGGCAACGCTGACCGGCGCCACCATGGTCGCGCTCGGCCAGCACTATGCCGGCCTGTTCTCCAACAATGACGAACTGGCGAACAGGCTGACGAGCGCCGGGCAGGCGACGCAGGAACGCGTGTGGCGGATGCCGCTCGGCACCGAATACGACAAGCTGATCGATTCGAAAAATGCCGACATGAAAAACATCGGCGGCCGCTACGGCGGCGCTATCATCGCCGCACAGTTCCTGCAGCGCTTCGTCAAGGATACGCCCTGGGCGCATCTCGACATTGCCGGCACGGCGATGGGCGCGCCGTCCAACGAGATCAACCAGTCATGGGCCTCCGGCTTCGGCGTCAGGCTGCTCGACCGGCTGGTGCGCGACAATTACGAGGGGTGAGGCCTTTCAAGGCGCAATCATGGCCGACGTGCTGTTCTATCACCTGACCGAATCGACTCTGGAGGATGCGCTGCCCGGCCTGCTCGAGCGCAGCGTCGATCGTGGTTGGCGCGCCGTGGTGCAGACCGGCACCGAGGAGCGGCGCGACGCGCTGGACCAGCATCTTTGGATCTTCACGGACGATTCCTTCCTGGCGCATGCGACGGATCGCGAATCCTACCCGGCCGAGCAGCCGATCCTTTTGACAACCGGCCATGACAATCCGAACGAGGCGCAGATACGCTTCCTGGTCGACGGCGCGGTGCCACCTGAGCTTGTCGGTTATGAACGCGCCGTGTTCATGTTCGACGGCCACGATGCGGCCCAGGTCGAGGCGGCGCGCACGCACTGGAAGACGATGAAGGAAGCCGGCCACGTGGTCACCTACTGGCAGCAGACGTCAGACCGGCGCTGGGAACGCAAGGCGTAAAGCTGCCGCGTTGGCTATCCTCAACCTGCGATCAGATCGCTGAGCAATTGGGGTCACCATGCCGAAGAGAGCGTCGGACCGAAATTGGGAGAACCCTGGAGGGGGTGGTTTGCTGATCGTTGAGACGCGCTACAACTGAAGCCGTTCAGCCAAGTCAATGAAGTCGCTGGCCACCAAGTCCCAGGCTTGATCGGGGTGCAAGTCCGTGGTCTGCGCTAACCCGTGCTCGGTCGGACGCGGGACAAAGGCTGTTCGTAGTCCGCATGCCCGAGCCGCTGCAAGGTCGCCATTGTGGGCGGCCACAAGACAGATCTCATCCGGCTTCATTGCCAGCACGTCAGCGGTGCGAAGATAAGCTTCCGGCATCGGCTTGTACGCTTGCACGACTTCGGCGCCGAGGATCGCATCCCAGGGGATGCGACTACGCTTCGCCATGTTGAGCATGAGGACGATGTTGCCGTTCGAGAGCGGCGCGATGATATAGCGGACCTTCAGCCGCGTGAGGCCAGCCACCGCGTCCGGCCATGGCTCCAATCGGTGCCATGCCAGGTTCAGTTCGTCCAGTTCGGAGGCTGGCACCGAAGCCGGGTCGATCCCGAATTCCGGCAAAACAGCTTCCAAATTCTCCCGATGCAGCACGTCGAGACGTGTAAAGGGCCGCCGGCCGCTGCACACCTCCTCCATCGCTGGCGAGTAACGGCGGCGCCAGGCATCCGCGAAAGCGGTAGGAATGGCCGTTCCGGCTCCATACCGCTTCAGGAACGGTTCAGCTTCGCGCGCCACGCCGCTGCGCCAATCGACGACAGTGCCGAATACGTCGAAGACCAAGGCACGTACACCATCCAAGACCATTACATTCGGCTCCTCGATCCGCACAACTGCATACCGTCGCATTCGGGTGGCGAGCGCCCCTTGCGGCTGTCGCAAAAATCGGTCGCGAAACACCACTTTTGCGAGGGCATTTGCGACAGGCAAACCATTGACTGGATGGACAGGGTGAAACTATCGCGAAGCTTAGGATATTTGCGAAAGGCGATCGGCACCACTACTCCAGAATGACGACGGCTTCCACCTCGAAGAGCATGGGGTCAATTGCAAGTTTGGGCACGGGAATCATGGTCTGCGCCGGCAGCGCCTCGCCGAATATTTTCTTGACGTTCTTGGTCAACACCTCAAGCTTCGACATATCGTGATCGACCACGAAGACCGTGAGCTTTGCGACCTGATCCGGCCTGGCACCGAGCGCATCGAGGGCGGTGCGCAAATTTGCGTAGGCCTGCTCGACCTGGACAGCGAAGTCGGGCGACAAGGCTCCCGTACTGTCTTGGCCGCCCTGTCCGGAGATGTAGGCCACCCGGGCTTCGCGGGGCGTGATCACCGCCGTGCTGTAGCCGTTCGGCGACGGGTCGTACAGGTTTTGTGGATTGACGATGGTCAGCTTGAGATGGTTCTCATTCGCTGTCGTCGTAGTGGGAACTCCGATGGTCATGATGATTAGCCCTCCGGTAAGCAGATGCTTGATTGCGCGTGACATGATTTTCTTTGGCTTTGCGGACTGCGAGCAACGTACCCTCGCGGCCGGCATGATTGAACTTTAACCGTATCGCCTATTACGATGAGTCGTGCGACGTACGAGTCATCCTATGGTACACCGTACGAGTCAATCATCCAAGATCGACATTCCTTGCGTTGCCGGTCAAAATCGACGTTCTCAACAGCGAGGAAGACGGATGGCAGCCAAACGTACCGGCGCCCGGAGCAAACGGTCTCAACCGATAAGTGAGTGGCTCCAGCCCACGCAGGCGCGCAGTGAACCGCCGCTCTCTCGGGAACGCATCGTAGCGACCGCGGTAGAACTGCTGGACGCGCAGGGAGTCGACGGATTGACGATGCGTCGGCTGGCCGATCGCCTCGGCTCGGGCGTGATGAGCCTGTATTGGCACGTCGACAACAAAGAGGATGTCTTTGATCTGGCGCTCGACTCGGTGCTCGAATATCGCGGGCCGCCACAAATGGGTGAGTCTCAAGACTGGCGCGGAGAAGTCGTTCATATGCTTGAAGACTGGCGCGTCAGCATGCTGCGCCATCCTTGGTCGGCATCGCTGTTGCCGCGCCGGGCGCTCGGCCCGAACATGCTCAGCCGCCTGGAACTGCTAAGCAAGACCTTGTCCAGAGCCGGTGTAGCGGACGCAGATCTGAACGTCGCGATATGGTCGCTCTGGAACTATGTGATGGGCGCCACCATCACCCGGGCGAGCTTCGATCTCTCGGACGACGACAGGGTCGCCGCGCAGCAGCGCCTTACACGTCTCAGCGAACGTTACCCCACAATCGAACGCTCTCGTCTGCTTTTGGACAACGATTGGGACGGCGCTTTCCGGAAAGGCCTCGGCTTTCTGCTCGATGGCCTCTCTCCAAGATGAGGCTGAACGGTAGCTTTGGGACTCAAAGCCACTGTCGCAAAATCCCGATTAGAACGACAGTTTGCACCTGATTTTTGCGACGTCGCATCAAAAGCCTTTGCGGCAAGGTTCAAGGTTCCACAAGTGGGTCGTGAGCCGAAATGCAAGCTGAGACACTGTTCTGGCACTTGACGAAAGGTCGGCCGCGCGCAATTCTGCTAAGATGTCAGACCAATTTTGGACGTAGGTACCCATGCGAGCGCGCGGCGAACTGCCCGGGGCACCTGGCACGCGTGTGGCAATCGCCACGCTCCCGCCGTTGGACCGCGGCAAGCAGGTTATGGAAGCGCTAGCCGATTATGTCGAGCGCGCGGCGCTGAAGAGCGGTGACCGTCTTCCGACCGAACGCGAATTGATGGCCGCGCTTTCCGTCGGGCGCTCGACGATCCGCGAGGCGATGGGGCGTTTCGAAGCGCTCGGCGTCACCGAGACCCGCAAAGGCAGCGGCACCTATCTGCTGAAGCCGATATCCGTCGGCACGATCCATTTGCCGCTGTCGCTCGATACGGCAGAGCTGCGCGATGGCCTCTTGCACACCCTCGAGGTACGCCGCGGCATCGAGGCCGAGGCAAGCATGGTCGCGGCGCGGCGGCGCACAGTCGACGATCTGCGGACGATCGAGGAAAAACTCGTCGAGATGGAGCGCGTCCATCTCGCCACGGGCACGTCGGGTCCGGAAGACTTGGCCTTTCACCTGGCCGTCTACGACGCCACGCACAACCCGCTTTTCCGCCAACTCCTGGGGCAGATGCGCGATGCGTTCGAGCGCTTCTGGGACCATCCTTTCGACCGGCAGGATTTCGCGCGGCGATCGTTCCCGTATCACCGCGAGCTGTTCGATGCCATCGTCGCCAGGGACGCGGAGCTGGCGCGCGGAAAAACGCTGAAGATCCTCGAGATAGTGGAAGAGGATATCGAGGAAATGTCGAAATGAACGGTGCCGATTTTTTCGACCAGGCGTCGCTGATCGCCGCCCATGACGAGGGCAACGCCTTCGATGCCGTCGTTCCGCCGATCGTGCAGACCTCGCTCTTCACCTTCCCGAACTATGACGAGATGCTCGAGACATACCGCGGCGAAAAGGTGCGGCCGACCTACACGCGCGGGCTGAACCCGACCGTGCGCACGTTTGAGGAAATGCTGGCAAAGCTGGAGGGCGCCGAGGACGCGATCGGTTTTACAAGCGGCATGTCCGCCATCTCGTCGGCAGTGCTGAGCTTCGTCGAGCCGGGCGACCGCATCGTCGCGGTCAGGCATATCTACCCGGACGCGTTCCGACTGTTCGGGACGCTGCTCGCGCGCATGCGCATCGAGGTGACCTATGTCGACGGGCGCGACGAGGCGGCTGTCGCGAGCGCCCTGCCTGGCGCCAAGCTGTTCTATATGGAAAGCCCGACCAGCTGGGTCATGGAAACGCATGACATCGGTGCACTCGCTGCGCTGGCAAAATCCCGTGGCATCCCGACCATCATCGACAACAGCTGGGCCAGCCCGGTCTTCCAGCGGCCGCTGTCGCTCGGCGTCGACGTTGTGGTCCACTCCGCATCCAAGTATCTGGGTGGCCACAGCGATGTGGTGGCCGGCGTGGTCGCGGGCTCGAAGGACTTGATCGGCCGCATCCGCGGCGAAGCCTATCCATATCTCGGCGGCAAGCTGTCGCCATTCGACGCCTGGCTCTTGATCCGCGGCTTGCGCACGCTGCCGATCCGCATGCGCGCGCATCAGGCCTCCGGCCTCGAAATCGCACGGCGCCTGCAGGATCATCCGATCGTCGAGAAGGTCTGTCATCCGGGGCTGGCCAACCAGCTTCCTGCGGGGCTCACCGGCACGTCGGGCCTGTTCTCATTTGTCTTCCGCGACGGCATCGATATCCGCACGTTTGCCGACCGCCTCAAGCTGTTCAAGCTGGGCGTGTCCTGGGGCGGCCACGAAAGCCTCATCGTGCCCGGCGAGGTCGTGCTGCAGCAGAAGGCCCAACCCAATTCCGCGATGGCGTTCGGCGTCCATCCGCGGTCCGTGCGTCTCCATGTCGGCCTTGAGGGAACCGAGGCGCTGTGGAGTGACCTGGAAACGGCGATCGACGCCGCTTCCGAAGAAAAGACCTGAAGCAACCAGACAAGAAGGGAACGGAAAATGAAGAAGCTTCTTATCGCCGCATTCGCCACCGTACTGATGTCGGGTGCTGCACTCGCCGACACGACGCTGAAGCTCGTGGAGGTGATCACCAGCCCCGAGCGCACCGAAACCCTGAAATCAATCGTCTCCAAATTCGAGGCTGCCAACCCGGGCACGAATGTCGAAATCATCTCGCTGCCATGGGGCGAGGCGTTCCAGAAATTCGCGACCATGGTGTCCGCCGGCGAAATCCCCGACGTCATGGAGATGCCGGACACCTGGCTCTCGCTCTATGCCAACAACGGCCTTCTCGAAAGCCTCGAACCCTATCTTGCCAAATGGGAGCACACCTCGGGCCTCACCGATCGCGCGCTCGAACTCGGCCGCGACGTGAACGACACCGCCTACATGCTGCCCTACGGCTTCTATCTCCGGGCGATGTTTTACAACAAGAAGCTGTTCCAGGAGGCTGGTGTCGCCGAGCCGCCCAAGACGATGGACGAGTTCGTGGCGGCGTCGGAAAAAGTCTCCAAGCTTCCGGGCAAATATGGCTACTGCCTGCGCGGTGGACCGGGCGGCCTCAACGGCTGGATCATGTTCGGCGCAACCATGGCCGGGTCCAACAAATTCTTCAACGATGATGGCACCTCGACGATGAACAGCGAAGGCTGGATCAAGGGACTGACCTGGGTCGTCGATCTCTACAAGAAGGGACTGGCGCCGAAAGACAGCGTCAACTGGGGCTTCAACGAAATCGTCGCCGGATTCTACACCGGCACCTGCGCAATGCTTGATCAGGATCCGGACGCACTGATCGCGATCGCCGAGCGGATGAAGCCGGAAGACTACGGCGTCACGACCATGCCGAAGGGGCCAGGCGGCAAGACGTTCCCGACCATCGGCTATGCCGGTTGGTCGATGATGGCGGCCAGCCAGAACAAGGACCTGTCCTGGAAGCTGATCGAAACGCTCGAAGGGCCCGAGGGCAACGTCGAGTGGAACAAGCGCACTGGAGCGCTGCCGGTCCACAAGTCGGCCGAAAAGGATCCCTTCTACTCAAGCGAGCAGTTCAAGGGCTGGTTCGCCGAACTCGAGGACAAGGATGCAGTGCCGACGGTCATGCCGACCTATCTCGAGGAGTTCGCCTTCTTCAAGGACTCGATGGTCATCAAGACCAGTCAACAGGCCCTGCTCGGCGATATCACACCCGAGGAAATGGCCAACCAGTGGGCCGACTATCTGACCAAGGCGCAGCAGAAATACCTGGCCAAGAAGTAAACGGCGGACCTAGAGCATCGGAGCCGCCCATCGTGGGCGGCTCCGATAGATCTCATCCATGGTCGATTGGAAGGATGGCCAATTGGAACGAAAGCGTTAGCTGATGGTTTTTGACGCCACCGCCGGGTTCACGGAACCGCGCCGCCGGTCGCTGGTCGAACGGATCACGCGCCATGCCGAGCCGTATCTTTACACCGCCCCGGCGCTGATTCTGATCGTCACCATCATGCTGGCGCCGCTGGTGCTAGGCCTGTCCTACGCCTTCCGCGACGTGCACTTGCTCAACCCCTTCTCTGGCGGCTATGTCGGGCTCGATCATTTTCGCACCCTCTATGACGACGACAATTTCTATCGGGCGCTGCGCAATACGCTGTGGTGGACCGGCGCATCCGTCTTCCTGCAATTCGTGTTCGGCCTGGTCCTGGCGCTGTTGCTCGACCGGCCGTTTGCCGGCCGCGCCATCGCGCAGGCGCTGGTGTTCCTGCCCTGGGCGGTGCCGACCTTCCTCACCGGGCTCAACTGGGCGTGGCTGTTCAACCCCGTCATCGGACCGCTGCCGCATTGGCTTTATGTGCTCGGCCTGATGAGTGAGCCGGCCAACATCCTTTCCAATCCGCAGCTCGCCATGTGGGGACCGATCATCGCCAACGTCTGGTGGGGCATTCCCTTCTTCGCCATCACGCTGCTGGCGGCGCTCCAGGCCATCCCGCGCGACCTCTACGAGGCGGCGGCGATCGACGGCGCCGGCGCGGTCAGGCGGTTCACGTCAATAACGTTGCCATTCCTTGCGCCGACCATTGCGATCACTGTGCTGTTGCGCACCGTCTGGATCGCGAACTTTGCCGACCTGATCATCGTCATGACCAGCGGCGGCCCAGCCGACCGCACGCAAATTGTCGCGAGCTACATCTTCACGCAGGCTTTCAGGGCCCTTGATTTCGGCTATGCCTCGGCCATTGCGCTGGTGCTGCTCGTTCTGCTGCTCGCCTATTCGATGCTGATCGTCATGCTTCGGCAAGTCCTGATGGATCGGGCTTGATGGATCGGGCGATGACCAGATGAACAGGTATTCGATTTTCGGCACCGCGCTGCACCGCCTGGCGATCCTCTGCTACGTGGTCTTCGCGCTGTTCCCGCTGTTCTGGCTGTTGAAAGTATCGGTGACGCCGAACGATCTCCTCTATTCGGAGGGCGTGCGGATGTGGCCGTCGCGGATGAGCTTTGAACATTTCCGCTTCGTGCTCGCCCACAGCGCATTCCCGGTCTTCTTCAGGAACAGCATGATCGTTGCCGGCGCAACGGCCGTGATCGTGACGCTGCTCGCGTCTCTCTCTGGCTATGCGTTGTCGCGCTTCACCTTCCGCGGCAAATACTGGCTGGTCGCGCTGATGCTGCTCACCCAGATGTTTCCATTGGTGATGCTGGTCGCGCCGATCTTCAAGATGCTCTCGCCGCTCGGGCTGACCAACAGCCTGACCGGGCTGGTCGTCGTCTACACCGCCTTCAACATCCCTTTCGCGACGTTCCTGATGCAGTCGTTCTTCGACGGCATTCCCAAGGAGCTGGAGGAGGCGGCCAAGATCGATGGCGCTACGCAGTTCATGGCATTTCGCCAGATCATCCTGCCGTTGACGCTGCCGGGCATTGCGGCGACGCTGGGTTTTGTGTTCACCGCCGCATGGAGCGAACTGCTGTTCGCGCTGATGCTGATTTCGGGCAACAGCGCCGCCACGTTTCCGGTCGGTCTGCTCACCTTCGTGTCGAAGTTTTCGGTCGATTTCGGGCAGATGATGGCGGCCGGCGTGCTGGCACTGATCCCGGCCTGCCTCTTCTTCCTGTTCATCCAGCGCTATCTGGTCCAGGGCCTGACGGCTGGCGCGGTCAAGGGCTGAGTGAGGGTTCATGGCATCGATCGACATCCGCAACGTCCGCAAGAATTTCGGCATCGTCTCCGTGCTGCACGGCGTCGATCTGGCGATAAAGAACGGCGAGTTCGTGGTGCTGGTGGGCCCGTCGGGCTGCGGCAAGAGCACGCTGCTGCGGATGATCGCCGGGCTCGAGGAGGTGACCGAAGGTGAGATCCGGATCGACGGCATGCGCGTCAATGAGCGGGCGCCCAAGGACCGCGACATCGCCATGGTGTTCCAATCCTACGCGCTCTACCCACACATGAACGTCGCCGAGAACATGAGCTATGGCCTGCGGATCCGGAAGGCCGCCCACGAGAAGATCACAGCCGCTGTCAGCAATGCCGCCCGGAAGCTTGAGCTGCAGCCGCTGCTTGCGCGGCGGCCGAAGGCACTGTCGGGCGGTCAGCGCCAGCGCGTCGCGATGGGCCGCGCGATCGTGCGCCAACCCAAAGCATTCCTGTTCGACGAGCCGCTGTCCAATCTCGACGCGCGCCTGCGTGAGCAGATGCGGGCAGAGATCAAGAAGCTGCACCGCGATCTCGGCGCGACCTCGATCTATGTCACCCACGACCAGATCGAGGCGATGACACTGGCCGACCGGATCGTCGCCATGCATGAGGGCGTGGTGCAGCAGGTCGGCAGCCCGCTGGAGCTTTACGACCGCCCTGCCAACCTGTTCGTGGCCGGCTTCATCGGATCGCCGGCCATGAATTTTCTGTCGGCACGCTATGAGGTCGGCGCAGGCACGGCCGGCGCACGATTGCCTGACGGAACGCTGATTGGGCTTTCGTCTGGTTATCAACTGGAGGAAGGCGCGGCGGTGACGCTCGGCATCCGGCCGGAGCATGTCGAGATGTCGCCGGCCTCGGAGAGCAGCCTGAGGGCGACGGTCGACCTGATCGAGCCGACCGGCTTCGGCATCATCCTGCATCTCGGCCTGCACGGCCTGCCATTCAATGTCTTCACGCTCGACCGGGTGGCGCTGACGGCCGGCCCGACGGTGACGGTGGCGTTCCCGCCGCAGCATCTGCATTTGTTCGATGAGACGGGAAAGCGCGCATTGGAATCGAGCCTCCAGAAGGGGAAGGGCTGATCCTCCTTATCGATCGCTCAGATCATTCGGATTCTCCCAAAACCGGTTCCCACTCTCAGGTCCCATGTTATTGTCTATCTTGGCACCGCCGAATTCGATACGACGTCCGAGCTCGGCCTCGACATGCTCTTGGACGAAATGGAACGCGCCCGCGGCGGCGCTAATGCTAATATCCGGGCAAGGTAGTCGAGCGCATGCGCTTTCTGTTTTTTCTGATCCTGCTCGCCGGCACCGGCATCGGCGTCGTCTATCCCTGGGCGATGGGCAATTTCTCCGGCCATGAGATCGGCACCTGGCGGGTCTACGAGCAGGGCCGGTTCAAGCCGGTGACGGTACCGCTCGCCGCTCGCGACGCGCCGGTGCGGGTGCTGGTCGACCTCACCGCGAGGGCCGAACGCATCGTCGTCTCGCAACAGCGCACCGTGCTGACGCTGACCGCCGCCACCGGCGGCAGGACGGTGCTCGCCTCGACGCTGCAATTCAACCATTCGGAAAATCCGCGCCAGGTCAGCCCGCAACTGCCGGACAAGATCTTTCGCGACGAGGCAGGACTGATCCCGACGGTCAGCCCCGGCCCCTACATCTTCACCGTCGGCCCAGGCGACGCCGAGGGCATCGAGATGCGGGCGGTGGACCTAGTGCTGCGCTCCGGCGTTGGCGAGGTCGATCAACGGGCGCAGCCGGTCGGCTTCTCGTTGATGGCAGTCGGCCTGATCGGGCTGGTGCTGGCGTTTCGTTTCGGTGGCGGCGGCCGGCCGCAAAATCCGAATTCGCAGCCGCCACCGCCGCGCTGGGGCAGGGGCGGGTCGTCGAATTGAGTATCGCATGAACTACCACCACGCCTATCACGCCGGAAACTTCGCCGATGTCGTCAAGCATGTCGTGCTGAGCCGGCTCGTCGAATATCTGAAGCAGAAGGACAAGGCGTTTCGCGTCATCGACACCCATGCCGGCATCGGCCGCTACGACCTGTCATCGACTGAAGCGCAAAAGACCGGCGAATGGCAAGGCGGCATCAGCCGGCTTTTCGATGCCGCGCTCGACGCGCCGGCGGCAGCACTTCTGGCGCCTTATCTGGAAGCCGTCCGTTCGCTCAATTCTGAAGCCGGCCTGAAAAAATATCCGGGCTCGCCGCTGATCGCGCGTCATCTCATGCGCAAGCAGGACCGGCTGTCGGCGATCGAGTTGCATCGCCAGGATGCCGCGAAGCTGAGAGCGCTATTCGCCGGCGATTTCCAGACCCGGGTGATCGAGCTCGATGGCTGGCTGGCGCTCGGCGCGCATCTGCCGCCGAAGGAAAAGCGCGGTCTCGTGCTGGTCGATCCGCCGTTTGAGGAGGAGGGCGAGTTCGACCGCCTCGTCGACGGGCTGCGGAAAGCCCACAAGCGCTGGCCGGGCGGCATCTATGCGCTGTGGTATCCGGTCAAGGACCGCAAGGCGGTCATCGCCTTCCGGAAAGCGCTGGTGCAGTCAGGCGTCCCGAAGCTGCTCGACATCGGCTTCGAGATCAGGCCGCCATCGGCCGAGCCCAGCCTCGACGGCAGCGGGATGGTGGTGGTCAACCCGCCGTTCACGCTGGAGCGCGAGCTGCGCACGCTGCTGCCGGCCTTGCACAAATTGCTTGTCGTCGAAAAACCGGCGCACTGGACGCTGGAATGGCTGGCGGCGTAGGGCGGCAGAGGTATCCACGCGCCTGCATTGGCTGAAGGCGATTTCAAACTAAGAAACCATCGTGTCTACAACCGCTTGACCGCGCGCAAGCGAATCCGCACAGTGCGCGCAGTCGACCATAAGAGGCTGCCATGACTCGCTTCGCCCAATCCGCCCTTGCCGCAATGCTCGCCCTTTGCACGCCGCTCGGCGCGTCCCTCGCTGTCACTCAGGCAGCAAAGGCGGCCGACCTTGCCGTCTATACCGAAGAAGACAGCGGCGTTTGCGGTGAGGCCTGGGTGCTGAACAAGATCACCAGCCGCTTCTCCTACCAGGTGCGCCACGTGCCGAATCTGCCCGATGTCGAGATCACCGATTTCCAGCGAATCCACCAGCACCGCTATCTACCAGCCAATGAAACCTGGCCGATCGGCCGTCGCTATTGCGGCGCCACCGTCAGCCTGTCCGATGGCCACACCCGCACCATCTGGTATCTGATCGAGGAAGGGCAGGGCTTTGCTTCGATCGGCGATAATGTCGAATTCTGCGTCGCGGGCTTCGACCGCTGGATGGTCTATAACGGCCGCTGCCGCGTCCTGCGCTGAACGCATTTACCTGGCTGCTCCGCCTCATCGAGGATGGCGCGAAGGAAGGCGGCGTGACCGCGAAAGGCGCGCCGTCCGATTGACGTCGCCTTGACCCGCGTTTGCGGCCGGCGTCCGACAAACAGCTTTTCGACATCGACATATCCCGCCTTGGCAAGCGTATCGATATGCGCGCCGAGATTGCCGTCGGTGACATTGACGATGGCCTTCAATCGGGTGAATTCCAGCGCTTCGCGCCTTTCCAGAGAATTCAGCGCCGCCATGATCCTGAGCCGCACGCTCTGGTGGATGATTTCGTCGGCAGCCATCATTGGGCCTGCTATGGTGTTAGGCGTTCAGTCTCACTGATCTGGGACAGCGCCGCTAGATCTTGCGCGAATGACATTACGCTTCTCCCGCATACCAGAATACTCTGTCGGATCGAGTAATCTGTCAACTAGCAGAATGGTTGCCTTCTCGAGCCCAGACAAGTCATGGCGCAGAACGAGCCGGGCTTTGCTTTTGTAGCTTGTGTAGATCGTCTCGTTGGCCAAGACGATGAGATCGATGAAGCAGCCCATCATGATGTTGCCGGTCGATGATAGACGAGCAAAACGCTTGCTAACCTTCAGCACTTTGTAGTGGGATTGGTTCCGGCTAAGCGCGCAGAATGTCTGTCGCAAACCCTCGGCAAGCTCGAAGAGCAGCAGCGACATTTTGCGAAATCAGGACGAGCGTGTGTCGCCGGTAATCAAAATTTAAACTGAAAAAATCATGCTAATGCTTCGCTGGCTAGACAAGCGCGAGTCAGATATGCATTACGCGCCGGGTCATTAACGGCCGTCGGCACAACGAAGGGGCATGATATGGCTAAACAGTCATCCAAAGCGCCGGCATCCAAGTCTCCGGCAAAGAAGGCACCGGCAAAGAAAGCACCAGTAAAAGCAGTGGCGGAAAAGACAGCAGCAGCTGTGAAGAAAGCAGCACCTGCTGCCAAGCCGAAGGCCACCGCGGCCAAGGCAAAAGCAGCGCCGGCCAAGAAGCCGGCCGCGAAAGCCGCGGCAAAGCCGGCAGTGAAAAAAGCAGCACCAGCCAAGGCCACAGCCAAGAAGCCGGCTGCAAAGGCCGCGGCGAAGCCGGCAGCGAAGAAAGCAGCACCTGCCAAGGCTGCACCGGCCAAGAAGGCTGCGCCGGCAAAGAAAGCGGCTGCAGCGAAGTCTTCGGTAGCAGTGAAGAAAGCAGCGCCGGCGGCCAAGCCGAAGGCGAAGGCAGCGCCCGCGAAGGCGAAAGCCAAGAAGTAATCGCGTTTCTTTAGCTCGCGGAGGACAGTACTGAAGACCGTTGAGGGCGGGTGCCGGAAAGGCGCCTCGCTCGCAGGGTCAGTGCTCGGGCAAGAATAGAGGCGGAGGGAAGACAGCTTTTCGCAACTCCCAGGACTTCGCCGTACGGCGAAGTCCGGTGGGGCATTTCTATGTGCCCGGAGAGAAATTCTCTGTGCAAGAGCGGGTTGGCTAGGTTCGGATCCGCCTGACCTGTTCAGATCCTCTTGGGCTGCAACTGCCGTACCGCTTATTGCCTAAAATCGCGGAGGAGGACGTCGTTCTCCGTGGCGCCCGGTTTTTCCGCCTGTGGCTGTTGATCATGCCGGTATGTCCAGTCAACAGTGCACAAAAATCAAAGCGCTACGGCATCCTTTGCGCGTCCAATAGGATGTGCGGCGCTGTAGCCGGCAACCAGGAACCCGATCATGCCCAGACTGCTCTACGCCTCCACGTCACCCTACAGTTCTAAGGTGCGCATGGCCGCGCTTTATGCCGGCATCGCAGTCGATCTCGTGCCGATAAAAACCGAAGACAAGCCGGCCGAGCTGATCGACGCCAATCCGCTCGGCAAGATCCCGGTGCTGGTGCTCGACGACGGCCGCTCGATCCACGACAGCCGCGCCATTACCCAGCATCTCAACCGCATGTCGAAGAACGCGCTGTTCCCGCGCAATCCCGACAAGCGCCTCGAGGCAGAAGTACTGGAGGCACTGGCCGACGGCATCTGCGACTGCGCGCTGTCGATGGTTTATGAGCGGCGCACGCGCCCCGAAGACATGGTCTACCAGCCTTGGCTCGACCGCCAGTGGGCGAAGATAACCGGTGCGCTCGATCTGCTCAACGCCAATCCGCCAAAGCTGCCGAAGAAGATCACCGCCGGCCAGCTGGCGCTGCGCGCCTGCCTTGGCTATCTCTCGCTGCGCTTTGCCGGAAAATGGGAAAAGGGCCGCAACCGGCTGGTCCGCTGGGCAGCGCGCTTCGACGAGAAGTTTCCGGAGCTGAAACCCTGCGTCCCGGCGTGAGCGGCAGCCAGAGAAGGGGTGATAAAAAAGCCGGGCACGAGGCCCGGCTTTTTCGTGTCGTGGCTTGGACGATTTTAGAACTTCATACCGACGCCGAAGGTGACGCGGTTGTCGGTCGACTTGACCTTGCCGATACCGTCAAAGTCCTTGTCGCCGAAGTCGGTGTAGCGATACTCGACACGGCCGAACACATTGTCGGTGATCTTGATGTCGGTACCGACGCCGGCCGTCCAGCCGAGCATGGTGTTTTCGTCGCTGGAGCCAGCGGCCTCGATTTCCTGGTTCTTGAGCGCGCCACCGGCGGTGCCGTAGAGCAGGATCTCCGGGGTGACCGCGTAGCCGAGGCGGGCGCGCAGCGAGCCTTCGAAGCCGCCCTTGGCCTCGACGCCGCCATCGTCGCCCTCGATGCCGCTATAGCCGATATCGGCTTCAGCACCGTACACGAAGTTCTCCTGCTGCCACTGATAGCCGCCGAAGACGCCGCCGACAAAACCATCGGTGTCGACGTCAGTGCCGATATCCTCGGCATCTGCGTGACCGCTGAAGCCGTAGCCGACGCTCACACCGGCATAGGGACCGGCCCAGGAAGCGACCGGAAGCTCGGCGATCGGGGCGGGTGCCGGCGGCTCTTCCGAGATGACGTCAGCAGCATAGGCGGTTCCGCCGAGGGCGAAGAGCCCGAGCGCCACCGCCAGCGGTCGCGCAAATTTAAGATTGGCTTGCATTGTTCTTTACTCCTTAAGCCACAGGCACAGGCTTGCTTTCACGAGCGCCCTCAACCCGCCGGGGGGACAAACGGATCTGGCGCTCAACGGTTCCGAATGTCGTGTCAAAATGCGGCTGAAGCGAACCTGAACTTGGGTCATTACCGGGCACGAATGAGGCCGAACTTTGACGTTGCATCTGCGCAACAGATGGTGTCAGGAGGCTCTGCCGTGCCATGCTGAACACCGCTTGGAGCAAGGAGTCCGCCGCCCTATATTGCGGTCTGGCAGCCGAGTCCCGGCCACAGTCGAAGACCGATCCGGCCGCTTTGCCACAATGCTGCCCAAGGTCCGAACGGCATTTAACGCTTGGCCGGCCATATTTCGCTGGCGGGCTGAAATCGAAGCCCATTGAGGATTGACAGGATGAGCAAGGCCGCTGGAACGGCGCTGGTGACGGGCGGGGGCAAGCGGATCGGCAAGGCGATCGTCGAGGATCTTGCCGCGAACGGTTTTGCTGTCGCCATCCATTGCAACCGCTCGCGGGCCGAGGCGGAAGCGTTGGCCGCGCGGATCAACGGCGGCCATTTTGGCCAGGATGGCCGTGCCGCTGTGGTCGCCGTCGACCTGACCGACATGGCCGCGGTCGGCGACATGATCGGCCGCGCCGAAGCCGCGCTCGGACCTGTTACACTGCTGGTCAACAATGCCTCGCTGTTCATGGACGACACGGTTCAGGACGTCGACTGGCTTGCCTGGGACCGTCACTTCGCCGTCCATGTGAAAGCGCCGGTACTTTTGGCGCAAGAATTCGCCCGCGCGCTGCCAGAAGGCCAGGAAGGGCTGATCGTCAATATAATCGACCAGCGCGTCTGGCGCCCGACGCCACGCTATTTCTCATATGCGCTGTCGAAATCGACATTGTGGACGCAGACACAAATGATGGCGCAGGCGCTGGCACCCCGCATTCGCGTCAACGCCATCGGCCCCGGCCCGACGCTGAAGAGCGCGCGCCAGAAAGACAGCGATTTTGCCGCGCAGGTCGACGGCCTGATCCTGAAGCGCGGCCCGGAATTGCCTGAATTCGGCGCCACCATCCGCTATCTCTGGGGCGCGCGCTCGATCACCGGCCAGATGATCGCGCTCGACGGCGGCCAGCACCTTGCTTGGCAGACGCCGGATGTGACAGGCATTATCGAATGAGTCCCATGGACCAGAAACACAAACGAGGCGGCGCCGCCGACGACCTGCCCCCCGATGTCGACCTCGAGGACGAGGCGGCGGAGGAGATCGTGGAAACGTCAGCACCCGGTTCCGGCGGTCCTGACGTTGCCTTCACGGTCATCGATTGGACGCCGCATGCCGGCGATGCCGACGGCATGGTCGGCGCCGAAGTCATCCAGACGCTGGTCAAACGGCTGCCCAACGCGCCCGGCGTCTACCGCATGATGAATGCCGCAGGCGACGTGCTCTATGTCGGCAAGGCGCGCAGTCTGAAGAAGCGGGTGACCAATTACGCGCAAGGCCGTTTCCACACCAGCCGCATCGGCCGCATGGTGCGCGAGACCGCGACGATGGAATTCGTCGTCACCCGCACCGAGATCGAAGCGCTGCTGCTGGAAGCCAACCTCATCAAGCGCTTGCGGCCGCGATTCAATGTGCTGATGCGGGACGACAAGTCGTTCCCCTACATCCTTTTGACCGGCGATCACGTCTCGCCCGGCATCTACAAGCATCGCGGCGCGCGTTCGCGCAAGGGCGATTATTTCGGCCCCTTCGCATCGGCCGGCGCCGTCGGCCGCACCATCAACTCGCTGCAGCGCGCCTTCCTGCTCAGGAGTTGCACCAACTCCTTCTACGAGAACCGCACCCGGCCGTGCCTGCTGTTCCAGATCAAGCGCTGCGCCGGCCCGTGCACCGGCGAAATCTCGCATGGCGACTATGCCAAGCTGGTCGCCGAGGCGAAGGAGTTCTTGTCCGGCCGCAGTCAGAAGGTGAAGACCGATATCTCCGCTGCCATGCAGCAGGCTTCGGAAAATCTCGATTTCGAGCGCGCCGCCATCTATCGCGACCGGCTGGCGGCGCTGTCGCATGTGCAGAGCCATCAGGGCATCAACCCGCAGACCGTCGACGAGGCCGATGTCTTCGCCATCCACCAGGAAGGCGGCCAGGTCTGCATCCAGGTGTTCTTCTTCCGCACCGGGCAGAACTGGGGCAACCGCGCCTATTTCCCCAAGGCCGATCCGGCGCTGGACGCGGCCGAGGTGCTGGGCTCGTTCCTGGCGCAATTCTATGACGACAAGCCGACGCCGTGTACCATCCTGTTGTCGCATGGCGTCGAGGACCAGGAGTTGCTGGCCGAGGCGCTCTCCACCCGCGCGGGCCGCAAGGTGGCTATCTCGGTGCCGCAGCGCGGCGAGAAGAAGGATTTAACCGACAACGCACTGCAGAATGCCCGTGAGGCGCTCGGCCGCCGGCTGGCCGAGACCTCGACGCAAGGGCGGCTGCTCACCGGCTTCGCCGAGACCTTCGGCCTGACGAAAACACCGGTGCGCATCGAGGTCTACGACAACTCCCACATCATGGGCACCAACGCCGTCGGCGCCATGGTTGTCGCCGGCCCTGAAGGCTTCGTGAAGAACCAATACCGGAAATTCAACATCCGCTCGACCGAGATCACGCCGGGAGACGATTTCGGCATGATGCGCGAGGTGATGGAGCGGCGTTTTTCCCGACTACTGAAGGAACATGGCGACGTGCCGCCGAGCGAACAGCCGGCGGACGACATCCTGTCCGAACAGGGCGGCGATATCGAGGATGCGGGCGGTTTCCCGGCCTGGCCAGACGTCATCCTCATCGACGGCGGTCAGGGCCAGATGACAGCGGTGCGCAAGATCCTCGCCGATCTCGGCATCGAGGACCGTGTTCAGGCCATCGGCATTGCCAAGGGCCAGGACCGTGATGCCGGCCGCGAACGCTTTTTCGTCATGGGCAAGCCACCGTTTTCGCTCCCCGTGCGCGACCCCGTGCTCTATTTCGTCCAGCGGCTGCGCGACGAGGTCCACCGCTTCGCCATCGGCACGCACCGCGCCCGCCGCAAGAAGGAGATGGTCAAGAGCCCGCTCGACGAGATCAGCGGCATCGGTCCCGGCCGCAAACGCGCGCTGCTCATGCATTTCGGCACCGCCAAGGCGGTCAGCCGCGCCGCGATCGAGGATTTGGTCAAGGTCGACGGCATTTCCGAGCAGGTGGCGAAGCTGGTCTACAACCATTTTCACGAGAGCTGATGGATTCGGCTATTTTCGGTTGGTCCATCGACTATCGCCTGTTGACCCCCCACATTCGCTTCTGATTTGAGTAGGCAGGCAGAAAGAGTTCCCAAAAATATGGCCCAGCGCGCATTCAACCTGCCCAACATGCTCACCTATGCCCGCATCCTCGCGGTGCCGCTGGTTGTGCTGTGTTTTTTTCTCGAAGGACATCTGAAGTCGAGCGACTTCGCCCGCTGGTCGGCGCTGATCATTTTCCTGCTGGCCTCGATCACCGACTATTTCGACGGCTATCTGGCGCGCGCCTGGCAGCAGACCTCGAATATCGGCAAGATGCTCGATCCGATCGCCGACAAGTTGCTGGTCGCCACTTGTCTGCTGCTGCTGGCGGCCGACACCGATCGCCATGCCGGCATCGCAGGCTGGTCGCTGTGGGCGGCGATCATCATCCTGTGCCGCGAGATCCTGGTCTCGGGCCTGCGCGAATATCTGGCGGCGCTGAAGGTCTCGGTACCGGTGACGCAGCTGGCAAAGTGGAAGACCACCATCCAGATGGTCGCCATCGCCTTCCTGCTCGCGGGACCTGCCGGCGACAAGATCTTCCCGCTGACCACCCAGACCGGGCTCGTGCTGTTGTGGATCGCCGCTTTGGTCACGCTCTACACCGGCTACGACTATTTCCGCGCCGGCCTCAAGCACATCATGGACGAGTAGGATGTCGACGAGGCTCATTTATTTTGCCTGGGTGCGCGAGCGGATCGGCAAGCCGCAAGAGGATGTCGAATTGCCCGCCGGCATCGAGACGGTGGCCGACCTGCTGCGCTGGCTGAAATCGCGCGGCGAGGAGTACGAGCACGCGCTGCAATATCCTGATGTGATCCGCGTCGCCATCAACCAGGAACATGTCGAGCACCGCGAGAAGATCGCCGGCGCGCGCGAGATCGCGCTGTTCCCGCCGATGACGGGTGGCTGAAATGCCCGGCGCGGTGGTGCCGACGGTGCTTATCCAGGCGGAGGATTTCGATGTCGCCGCAGAGATCGCCAAGATGACGCAAGGCCGCGCCGACATCGGCGCCGTGGTGACTTTCTCGGGTCTCTGCCGCGATGAAGCGGGCAGGCTCGCGGCACTCGAACTCGAACATTATCCCGGCATGGCCGAGGCCGAGATCGGCCGCATCGCCGCCGAGGCGGTTCACCGCTGGCCGCTGCAGGGCCTCACCGCCATCCATCGCCATGGCAGGATCGCGCCCGGTGAGAACATCGTGCTGGTGGTCGCTGCCTCCACGCACCGGCAGGCGGCATTCGAGGCGGCGAATTTCCTGATGGATTATCTGAAATCGCGCGCGCCGTTCTGGAAGAAGGAACACCATACCGACGGGTCCGAAGGCGGCTGGGTCGATGCCAAGGAGGCCGACGACGAGGCCGCAAGCCGCTGGAAGCGAAATTGACGTTTCGCGTCACCGCCAGAGGGGTGGAAACCTATCAGCCCCCGATCAGCCCTTGTCGGTGCCAATCCAGTGATCGAGCGCAATCCGGCCGGGTCCCCACGCCATGATGCCAAGCGCCATAGCGGCCCAGGTGACGTGCAGCGGCCAGCCATCCGGCACGGTGAGCTGTATGATCAACGTCATCAGCAGCAGCCCGAATGCCGCCAGTCGTGTCGCCAGGCCGAGAACAAGGAGAATTGGCAGCAGGATTTCCGCCGATCCTGAGACGAACGCCACCAGCCCAGGTGCAGGAAAATCGTAAGGGCCGCCGGGCAGATGCAGCTTGAGCTCCGAGCTGAAAAGCAGCACGGCGACATCGTTCAGCTGCAAAAAACCGTCCCATTTGTTGACTCCGGACCGCCAGAACGGGACGGCGAGTGCGCATCGCAGGACGAGCTGCGTCAGCGACGGTGTTGCACTCGTGCGAAGGGCGGCATTCACCCTCTCGACGAGGGCGGCGATCCCTCGCGGCTCGATGCTGGCGTTCTGCCCATGGTTCGTCATGCTCATCCTCCCTGGTGTGCCGCTGTGAAGGCGCCTGCTTGCAGCAGGTCGGCAATGTTGGCGGAAAGGTCGAATTCGGCACGCTCCGCAAACGCTGCCGCGGCCGCTGCGCCGAGCGGCTCACCCGCCATGAGGCGATCCAGAAAAACCGCGCTGCCGGGCGGCAGATGGAGGACATAGACTTCGAGGCCGGGCCGCGTGATCAGCGCATCTTCACGGCCGCTTGCGTCGATCCGCCCGACAGGACCGTCGCTCCGGTTTGCCGCGAAGATCGTCACGACCGGATAGCGCTAGCGTATGGCGCGCGTTGCCGGGTGCGGCACGAACACGGTATCGGCCAGTCGTTCGGGCGGGATCGACGCCAGTGCTCCGGAAGCCAACGGTTTCGCGTCGGCGGCATGATAGGCGTCGAGCCAAGCCCGCTCCATGCGCGCCACGTCGGCCAGCCACGGCATCGACTGCGCGTATTCGTAGCGCTCGATGAAATCGGGAAAGTCGCGGCCGTATTCGAATAGAAGCGGCGAGGTGGGCGGTGTTTCGCGAACATGAAAGCGCGCCATTGCGCGAAAAAAGTCCGGACCGGTGATGCGCAGCGTCGCTGGAAAGCTGGCGGCCAGCGCATCGATCAGGCTGACCGTGACGTTGTTGCGGTAGACGGCATATCGCTTGATCGCAGCCTTCCCGTTCGGTCCGGAGACAACGTCAGGCGGGGCTCGGTCAGGATCGAGCAAACCGGCGGTGAATGCCGCGGCATAGTCAGACCGGCGGCAGAGGTCGCCCGACTGGAACTCATCCTGCGGCATGGGCTTTTCCGAACATATGATCGCTGTCGGCATGACGGTCGAGGATCGTTTGGGCGGCGGCCGCCTCTGCCTTGAGCACCGGCCAGTCGGGAATGTCGCTGTCCCATTCGATCAGCGTCGGGAGCGGTCCGCATCGGCCGGTGATGACATCGAAAAGTTTCCAGACCGCGTCGGCGACGGGGCCGTCATGGCTGTCGATGAGCAGCACGTCGCCCTCGTCATCCTCCTGCTCCGCGTGCCCGGCAAGATGGATTTCGCCGACATGATCGAGCGGGAAATCCGCGAGGTAGGAAAGGGCTGAATAGCCGTGATTGGTGGCCGAAACGAACACGTTGTTGATGTCGAGCAGCAGGCCGCAACCGGTACGCCGCACCAGCTCGCGAATGAAATCTGTCTCGCTCATCGTCGATTCCGGGAAAAGGACGTAGGTCGAGGGGTTCTCGAGCAGGATCGGGCGGCCGATCGCCCGCTGCATTTCGTCGATGTGATCCGCGACCCGCGAAACCGTTGCCGGCGAATAGGGCAGCGGAAGCAGGTCGTTGTAATAGGTGGTGCCGTGGGTCGACCAGGCGAGATGCTCGGAAACGAGCGCCGGCTCATAGCGGTCGACGAGCGCCTTGAAACGGCCGAGATGCGCTTTGTCGAGCGGACGCGGTCCGCCGATCGACATGCACACCCCGTGCAGCGAAACGGGATAATCGCGGCGGATCTTGGTCAACGCATCGTGAGGCGGGCCGCCGGCACCCATATAGTTTTCGGCGTGGACCTCGAAGAAACCGTCCTTGCTGCCGCCGGCAATGATCGCGTGCAAATGTTCATGCTTGAAAGTGGTGCCGGCAAGGCCGGCGACCGGGTGTGCCGGAAAGCGCGAGGTTTTCGACATGCGGGATGCTGGGGCCAGTCCGTTCATCTTCGTCTCCGCTTTCCGGGCAGTTGCATTGCTTACGACGGGATGTCGCGGGTCAGTTCCGTGGGCGAGCCCTTGCGGTCGCCGGGTAGGTCCATCGTCGTGCAGGTGCCGCCGTCGACAAACTTCCAGGCGTTGCCTTGGTAATCGACAGTCGAGGTGCCTTGGCAGGTAGTGCCAGGTCCTGCCGCGCAGTCGTTCTGCCCCTTCAGGGCGACGCCAAAGCACTTCTCCTTGCCGGCATCCATCGCCGCCTTGACCTCTGCCTCGGATAGCGGCGCGGCCGTCGCAAAAGAAGCAAGAGCCGTGGCAACGGCGCCGGCCAGAAAGGCTGCGCTCACGGTTGATCTCGTTGTCATGATTTCACCTCCGATTGGGTTGTTGCGCGCCCGTTCCTCAAGCGCGCATTGGTAAGTTCGGTCCGGAGGCCGCTGTGTTACATCTTTGGGGAACACGACTTCGTGATCGCCTGGGACCTGGCTTATAATTTTGCCGGTGATGCCAAGGAGGCCGACGAACAAAGACCACAAGCCGGATGGCCCGCCGTGCGAACAGTGCGTGTGTGGGGCGCCACGGAACCACCGCAATCCTGCGAGACGTTGCGACCAGTTTAGTGCGCTGGGGGAGCAGAATCATGCTGGGCAGGATCGCCGAGTTCTTCATATTCGGTGTCATGCCGCTGGTCGTTGGTATACTGGTGCCTGAGTTGTCCGTCGCTGCCGAGAAGACCCTGAAGGGCGAGGTGACGTATCGCGAGCGCATCGCGCTGCCGCCCAACGCCGTGCTTTTCGTGCAGCTTGCCAATGTCCCGCAGGCCGATGCGCCGGCCGCTGTCATCGGCGAGCGCAAGATGGCGCCGGCCGGCCAGGTGCCGATCAAGTTCGAGATCAGCTTCGATCCCCAGGTGATCCGGCCTGATATGACCTATTTGCTGCAGGCGCGCATCACCGTCGACGACAGGCTGTTGTTCATCTCCGATATGCGCCACCACGTCGATCCGCTGAGCGACGCGCCGCAGACCATCATGCTGAAGATGGTGACGTCGAGCGAGCAGCCGGCGTCGGCGCCGGTGTTCGGGCAGAGCTGGCTGATCGAGTATATCGACGGCATTGGTGTGATCGCCGAGCCGCAGGCGACGTTCAGGATCAGCGAGGCCGGCAAGGCCGGCGGCAACGGTCCTTGCAACGTCTACTTCGCCATCGCCAAAGTCGATGGTTCGACGATCGCCATCAATGACATCGGTTCGACCTTCAAAGCCTGCGCGCCCGAGATCATGGCCGAGGAAAAGGCGCTGTTCGAGGCGCTGGCCAAGGCGGCGACCTACCATGTTGACGCCGGCAAGCTTGTTATCGCAGACAAGGACGGCCGCGTCATCCTGCGCTTCAACGCCGCGAGCTGATCGTTCAAACCGGTTTCGGTTTTTGAGCATCATGCGCGGTTGGAGGGCGCCGGCATCCGGTGCAGGATCGCCGCAACGAAAAAGGCCAGCATTGCGCCGGCCTTTTTTGCATGTGACGTGGTGATGGACTTATCGGCTTAGCCGACGATCTCTGTGTCCGAGAACCAGTATTTGATCTCCTGCGCGGCGGTCTCCGGCGCGTCGGAGCCGTGCACGGAATTCTCGCCGATGGACAGCGCGTGCACCTTGCGGATGGTGCCGTCGGCGGCGTTGGCCGGGTTGGTGGCGCCCATCACTTCGCGGTTTTTGGCAATGGCGTTCTCGCCTTCCAGAACCTGCACGACCGTCGGGCCCGACGACATGGACTCGACCAGCTCGCCAAAGAACGGACGCTCCTTGTGGACGGCATAGAAGCCTTCCGCCTCGCGGCGGCTCATCCACACCCGGCGCGAGGCGATGACGCGCAGGCCGGCTTCTTCGAGCATCTGGGTGATGGCGCCGGTGAGATTGCGCCGGGTCGCGTCCGGCTTGATCATGGAAAAGGTGCGTTCGAGCGCCATGGGATCGTCCTTGTGATGGAGGGTGGAATTCAGGGTGGCGGGCTCTATACAAGCCGCCCGCCGGCTTGCCAAGGGGAGGCTGGCACTAGCCGCCGCATAGCCTGTCGCCGTCAGCCAGAACCAATGTTGTCAGAACTGCATCTCGATCGTCAGGTTGGCCGTGTCGCCAGCCCGAAGGCCTTCGCGGACACGGACCGCCGTCTTGATCGGCAAGAGCAGGCTGCCGGACTTCTTGTCAGGAAACAGCGATGTCCGCCATCTGGTCTGGCCGATGATGGCTTCCACGCCAAGCGAGCCCCAGGGCCGTGCCATCCCCGCCGTCGCCGTCTTGATCCGTGCCCCAAGCTCCGGCGGCAGCGTCACGAAATGCCAGCCGCCCTTGCCTGGATAGACCCAGATCTCGGCCTGCACGTCGTAGCGAAACATTTTGTGCCTTCCTCCGATCAAGCCGTCGCGGCTGGCTTCGCCATGGTGCCTCGTCGGCAACGCCGGCGACTGGCGAAACATCCATGATATCCATTCTTCCTCGCAAAGACTGGCAGCGCCGCCGTTGCACTACCGCCTTATTACGATCGAAGCGCGCCGGACTTCCCAGCCTTCCCGTTCCAGTTCCGGCACGCTGTGGTTCTCGCTCGGATAGCCGACGCAGAAGTAACCGATCAGCGTCCACTCCGGCGGCGCGTCCAGGATCGTCGCCATTTCGGCCGGATCGAGGATCGAGACCCAGCCCATGCCTATTCCTTCCGCGCGCGCCGCCAGCCAAAAGGTGTGGATCGCCATCACCGCCGAATATTCGATGGTGGCGGGCATGGTCAGGCGGCCGAGCCCATGTCCCTGTTCTGTCGCGCGGTCGGCGAAAACCGCGAATTGACAGGGCGCCTCGTTCAAGCCGGCGAGCTTCAGGCGTGCATAGCGCGCGGCGCGTTCGCCGTCGAACGATGCGAGCGCCTCTGCATTGCAGCGCTCGAAGCATGTCCTGACCGCGGCGCGGCATTCCGCACTCTCGACCATGACGAAACGCCAGGGCTGGCTCAGCCCGACCGAGGGCGCAATGCCGGCGAGGTCAAGCAGCCGCTCCAGAGCGCCTTCCGGAAGCGGCGTCGGCTTGAATCGCCTGACGTCCCGCCGCCACAGGAAGAGGTTGCCCAACTCGGCGCGAAAATCGTCCGGGAATTCCGGGCCTGACGTCATGGGGTCGTGCTGCCTTTGTTAGGGGAGTAGGGGAGTAGGGCAGTAAGTCATGGCGGTGCGCATACCTACTGCCCTACTGCCCTATGCGGCAGCCGCCGCCACCTTGCGGCCGAGGCCGCCATGCAAATCGAGGCAGCGCTCGAACCACTGCGCCACCACATCGCTGTCGTCGAGCAACCGGTAGGGTGAGGCGATGCGCGCCCATTGCAGCGCGCCGAAGACGATGTAGTCGGCAAACAGCGGTGATTGGCCGCCGATGAACGGCTGATAGGTGAGCATCGAGCGCAACGGCTCCAGCGAGGCGCGGAAGGCGCCAAGGCCGAGGTCTCGCGCCGCCATCACCTCTTCCAGTCTCTTGCCGAAGCGCTGCTCGCGGCTCTGGCGGAAATAGGCGGCGTTCGGCTCATCCTGCATGGCGTGGAGGTCCATGATCGCCGCAGTGGTGACATAGGGGTGGATGGTCAGTTGCGACCAGCGTTCGATGAAGCGCGCCATCGCCTTGCCGCCGTCGCCGGAAAACAATGTCGGCCGCTCAGGATAGGCCTCATCGAGATAGAGCGCGATGGCGAAGGAATCGGCGACCACCTTCTCGCCGTCGCGGATCACCGGAACGAATTTCGAAGCGCCGCCTTCAACAGTGGGCACTTCGAGAAAACGCGTCGGCACGGTTGAGATGTCGACCCCCTTGTGGGCAAGCGCCATCGTCGCCTTCCAGCAATGTGGGCTGAACGGACGGGCGGCATCGCGTCCGACGAGGTCATAGAGCAGAATGGTCATTGGCGGCAGCTTCCTTGCGGTCTACTAGAGCGACGTTTCGGGCCGATGCGGTAGGCACCCGAAACGGGGTCTCGCGGGTCGGGAGAAAAAGATGAAACAGCACTTCAGGATGTTTGCGGCCTACAATCAATGGGCCAATAGCCGCATCTACGATGCCGCCGCCGATCTCGACGAGGAAGAATTTCACCGCAATGTCGGGGTTTTCTTCGGCTCGATGATGGGCACGCTCAACCATGTTCTGACTGCCGACCGCATCTGGATGAGGCGCTTTACCGGCGAGGGCGACGCGCCGGCCAGGCTCGATACGATCCTGCACCGCGCCTTGCCGGGCTTGCAGCTGGCGCGCGAGGCCGAAGACAAAAGGATTATCGACTGGGTCGGGGCGTTAAGCGACAAGGCTTTGTCCGGCCGCTTCTCCTACATGACCGTCTCCGATATGCGCACCGTCTCGCAGCGATTGGCGCCGGCGCTTGATCATTTCTTCAACCACCAGACCCATCACCGCGGCCAGGCGCACGCGATCCTGACCGTTCTCGGCCGGCCTTCGGTGCCGCTTGACCTGACGCTGTTCCAGCGCAGCGAAGAGGGCCGCGCCTTCGCCTGATTTGGGATTATCCGGATCGATCACGATCGAATTGAAGCAAAGTCTTAGGACTTCATTCGTGTTCCCGCTTCAAAATAGCCTGCCATAGCGGGAGCAATGCATGCGGATCGATTTTTCCCCCACGAGTTGGGGCAGGGTGGTGGCGGTCACCGTCGCCGGCACCGCAGTGTGCATCGCTGCCGCCTTCTTCGTCGATTCCTTCAATTTCCCGTATCTTTCGCCTGAAGCGCTGTGGCGGGCGAAACTCACCGATCTGCTGCTGCCGCTGGTGC
Organism: Mesorhizobium sp. M5C.F.Cr.IN.023.01.1.1; assembly: GCF_003997585.1. Lineage (NCBI taxonomy): Bacteria > Pseudomonadati > Pseudomonadota > Alphaproteobacteria > Hyphomicrobiales > Phyllobacteriaceae > Mesorhizobium > Mesorhizobium sp. M5C.F.Cr.IN.023.01.1.1. The sequence goes on from NZ_RZSU01000048.1 coordinate 33,983, forward strand.
TGGCCGGTTCGTTCCTGTCTTTCCTGATGTGGAAAATGCGCCAGCTGGCAATCGCGCAAAAGGAACTGACAATTGTCGCGGCGACCGACAGCCTGACAGCGGTGTTCAACCGCGGCGCGTTTTCAATGCTTGTCGAAGCCTATCTCGAGCAAGCTCGCAGCCATTCTGTCGCCAGCTCCGGCGCCTTGCTGATTGTCGACGCCGATCATTTCAAGTCCGTCAACGATCGCCTCGGCCACGACTGTGGCGATCAGGCCCTCAAGCTGATCGCCAAGACCATTCAAGACCAGCTGCGCGGCGCCGACATCGTCGGGCGAATTGGCGGTGAGGAATTCGCAGTCTTCCTTCCCGGCGCCGACCCTTCGCATTCCTCACTGGTCGCGGAGGCGATACGGCGCCGTATCCGCGAGGCGGATTTTTCCCCGGGCGGGCAACCCTGTCCCCTCTCGGTAAGCATCGGCGGCGTCGCCTTCAGCGGACCGACCACCTATGCCGAGATGTTCGTTGTGGCGGATAAACACCTATACAGGGCTAAATCAAACGGCCGAGACCAAGTCAGCTTTGAAGCGGCGGCATTGAGCGGTTTGCCGAACGGCGACCTGATGACGGTCCATTGAGGGCCGCGCCTGATACCCCATGGTCGGAAAACCCGTCGAAGATGAACAGCATCTTCGGCGGGCGATAGTCGCAAAAGAGGCCTAGCCAGTCATGCGGCGTATCCGCCCTGGCCCCGCGCGACCGGCTTGACCGAGACTGCCGGTTGGGCCGAAGGCCAGAGAATGCCTGCCGCCGCCGCGAAGGTGATCAAGGCATCCCGCGCCGCTTCGGGTGACATCTCGCCGGCGCGCGCCGCCTCGCAGGCCTTCACCGCCGCGCCATAGCTCAGGCGTCGCCGCGATGGCGGGAACTCGGTCAGGAACTCATGCATGTCGAAGAGCGAAGCGATTATGCGCTTGTGGCCGGCGCCGACGGTAACGGCGACGGGGGTGAAGAGCATCGTGTCGTGCATTCTTGCCTCTCGAATTGGGCGGAGGTGACGGCGGACGCCGCTCTCCGATCTGAATCGGACGCCCAGAAACGCGGATTGCGGCATCAGGTTCCATGTTGCCGAGATTTGATTTTCGCCACCAAGCTCCGTGGCATCAGCGCCGTGTCGAAAGGCAGCCTACTTCCACATCTCGCGCATGCGGGCGCCAAGGTCGACGCGCACTTGCGGCTGGCGGCGCGGATCGTCCTTGGCCTGGACGCTCGCCCATGATGTCTGTTCGAAGGCGCCGAGGATCGAGGCCGGGATGAAGCGGGTGCGCGAGGCGTAAACGTGGCGATCGCCGCGCGCCGCCTGGCCGTGGACGAAGAAGCGCTGCGGCATGACCAGGTGCAGGCCGTCCTTGGCCCGCGTCATCGCCACGTAGAGCAGGCGGCGCTCCTCGTCGATATCCTCCTTCGAGCCGACGGCGAGATCGATCGGGATGCAGCCGTCGACGGTGTTGAGCACGAAGACGTTCTTCCATTCCTGGCCCTTGGCGGAATGGATGGTCGACAGGATCAGATAGTCCTCGTCGCGATGCGGCGGCCCGGCCTCGTCGCTGGTTGCATCCGGCGGATCGAGCGTCAGTTCGGTCAGGAAACGCTCGCGCGAGGCATAGCCCGAGGCGATCTGTTCGAGCTGCAGAATATCGGCCCGGCGCGTCGTTGCGTCCTCGTGGATGCGGTCGAGATGCGGCTCATACCAGAGCCTGACCTGTTCGAGATCAACAGGCCATTTTCCCGACCCGGTGCGAAGCTGCGAGAACAGCGCGACGAAACCCGGCCAGTCGTCGGCGGCGCGTTGCGGCGGCCGGTAGCGCGCCAGCCCCATCGTTTCGTCGAGCGAAGTCGCCATGGTGTCGACGATCTGCGAAGCCGCCGAAGGGCCGATACCGGGCAAAAGCTGCAGCACGCGAAAACCGGCGACGCGGTCACGCGGGTTCTCGGCGAAGCGCAGCACCGCCAGCACGTCCTTGACATGGGCGGCGTCGAGGAATTTCAGCCCGCCGAACTTGACGAACGGGATGTTGCGGCGCGTCAGCTCGATCTCCAGCGGCCCGCTGTGGTGCGAGGCGCGAAACAGCACGGCCTGCGCTTTCAGCGCCGTGCCGGCCTCACGCTCGCTCAGGATAGCCTGGCAGACGTAACTCGCCTGCTCGGCTTCGTCGCGAACGCTGACCAGCCTCGGCTTTTCCGCCGATTTGCGCTCCGACCAGAGGTTCTTGGTAAAGCGCTCCGAGGCCTCGGCGATCACCGCATTGGCGGCGGCCAGGATGGTCTCGGTCGAGCGGTAGTTGCGCTCAAGCATGACGATCTCGGCCGGCTGCGCGAACTGTTTGGGGAAGTCGAGGATGTTGCGCACTTCCGCCGCTCGAAACGAATAGATCGACTGCGCATCGTCGCCGACCACCGTCAGCCCGGAGCCGTCCGGCTTGAGCGCCATGAGGATCGAGGCCTGCAGCCGGTTGGTATCCTGGTATTCGTCGACCAGCACATGGTCGAAGCGCCCGCCCAGATGCGCTGATATCTCCGGCTCGCCGGCCATCTGCGCCCAGTAGAGCAGCAGGTCGTCGTAATCGAGCACGTTCTGCGCCTGCTTGGTCTCGACATATCGGGCGAACAGCGTCTTAAGCTGTTCTGCCCAACCCGCGCACCAGGGAAACACCGAACCGAGAATCTCGCCGAGCGGCGCCTGCGCGTTGACGGCACGCGAATAGATCGCCAGGCACGTGCCCTTGGTCGGAAAACGGCCTTCGGTTTTGGAGAAGCCGAGTTCGTGCCGGGCGAGGTTCATCAAGTCGGCCGAATCCTCGCGGTCATGGATGGTGAAGGCCGGATCGAGGCCGATCTCCAGCGCATAATCGCGCAGCAGCCTGGCGCCGATGCCGTGAAACGTGCCGGCCCAGCTCAGCGCATCGGTGATGATGGAAGCGTCTCGGCCGAGCACCTCGCCGGCGATGCGCTCGACCCGCTTGGCCATTTCCGATGCGGCACGACGCGAAAACGTCATCAAAAGGATGCGCCTCGGGTCAGCGCCCCTGACGATCAGATGCGCGACGCGATGCGCCAGCGTGCTGGTCTTGCCGGAGCCGGCCCCGGCGATCACCAACAGCGGCCCGGCGACCTTGCCGTCGCCATGCTCGACGGCAATGCACTGCTCGGCATTCAGCTTCGCGAGATAGGCAGGCCGGAAGGTCGAATCACGGGCAGCGAGGTTCATTGCCCATCAAGCATCGTTTCCGCTTTGTTCGCAACGGTTTCGGCGTGAAAGTTGCGATCGATGCGTCCGTTTCTACTGGCGCACCCGCCGATGAACTGGACCTAGCGCTCGGGCTCTACGCCCATTGCCGCCGACTGCCGCCGCAACGACTCGTCGTCATCGGGAGGCGGCAGCAACGGCGGATCGAAGTCGTCGGGCACCTCGTCAATGATTTCCCTGACTATACGGTAGGCCACGTAGACTGCGGCACCGGCTATGAGCAGACGGATCATGATTTTCTCCATTGGTGTGGACCAACCGAAGAGCCCGCGTTTTGTTCCTCGCTCTCTCGTTTTGTTCCCGCTTTCCGAACGCCCCGAGCTCTGCCTGAGCGTGCAACCAAATCGGCACCGTCTCGTTTGCCCGATGACAGGAGGTTGCGATGAACAAGCTTTCAATTTTGCTGGCCCCGACCTGGCTCGTTTTGGCGGCAGCGCTGGCTGTCGCGGCTTGCGATAACAACATCCCACCGACAAAAGCCCCCGGCGCCGATCAAAACCCACAGGTCGACCCTGCACCCAAGTCGACGTCAGGCGATGAGCAACCCGGCACGCCGCCGGCGCAGTGATGGAACGCAGAAAAAGTGGCCGGCGCCGCTTGGGAGGGGAGCGATGACGCCGGCCAGGCGGGTATCAGGTCCGCCGCGTACCTAGAGATAGCTGAGTCTTGCCGTTGCGTCATGGGGTGATCGCGGAAGACGACCGCGTTGGACAGTCAATCAACTGACAAATGTGACAAAACTGCAATTTTCCGATGCGAGAAGCCGATGCTCGCCAGGCGCCCCGTCGTCGCAGCAGTTCCGGCCCAACCCGGGGCTGGCTCTCTGATCCGGTGAGGCCGGCGATCGGAACTTTCCTCCCGCAGCATCAGGCAATCTGCCGCTGCCGGCCATTTTCATGCCTTATCCGGCCAAGCGGCGCTCAAGGTCTTGCGAAGCGCTGACGTCCCGTGCAAAAGCGCGGCCATGCTGATCATTAACGACCTTTCGCTCCGCATGGCCGGACGTCTGCTTCTCGACCATGCCTCGCTGACTTTGCCGGCCGGCAGCAAGGCAGGCCTCGTCGGCCGCAACGGCACCGGCAAGACCACTTTGTTCAAGGCGATTACCGGCGACCTCGCCTCCGAGACCGGTTCGATCAGCCTGCCGAAGAACACGCGCATAGGCCAGGTGGCGCAGGAAGCGCCCGGCACCGAGGAGCCGCTGATCGAGATCGTGCTCAAGGCCGACCTTGAACGCTCCGCATTGATCGAGGAGGAAAAGTCGGCGACCGATCCGCACCGCATCGCCGACATCCACATGCGGCTGGCCGATATCGACGCCCATTCGGCCGAGTCGCGTGCGGCCACCATCCTCGCCGGCCTCGGCTTCGACGACGACGCCCAGCGGCGGCCAGCCTCGTCTTTCTCCGGCGGCTGGCGCATGCGCGTCGCACTCGCCGCAGTGCTGTTTGCCGAGCCCGATCTGCTGCTGCTCGACGAGCCGACCAACTACCTCGACCTTGAAGGCACGCTGTGGCTGGAAAACTACGTGTTGAAATATCTGCACACCGTACTTCTGATCTCGCACGACCGCGACCTGCTCAACCGCGCCGTCAACTCGATCGTCCATCTCGACCAGAAGAAGCTGACTTTCTGGCGCGGCGGCTACGACCAGTTCGAACGCCAATACACCGAGCAGCGCGAATTGCAGGAGAAGGGCAGGGTCAAGCAGGAAGCCGCGCGCAGGCACATGGAATCCTTCGTCGAGCGCTTTCGGGCCAAGGCTTCCAAGGCGAGACAGGCGCAGTCGCGCATCAAGGCGCTGGAGAAGATGAAGCCGATCGCCGCAATTGTGAACGACAACGTGCGGCCGTTCTCCTTTCCCGAGCCGGTGAAGACGGTCGCCTCGCCGATCATCGCGCTGAACAATGTCAATGTCGGCTACACCGAGGGTCAGCCGATCCTGAAGAAGATGACGCTGCGCATCGACGCCGATGACCGCATCGCGCTGCTTGGCGCCAATGGCAACGGCAAGTCGACGTTCGCCAAGCTTCTGTCGGGCCGGCTGAAGCAGGAGACCGGCACCATGACGGTGGCGCCCGGGCTGAAGGTGGCGATCTTTGCCCAGCATCAGCTCGACGATCTCCGGCCGAACGAAAACGCCTATGAGCATGTCCGCCGGCTGATGCCGGAAGCGCCGGAATCGAAAGTGCGCGGCCGCGTCGCCCAGTTCGGCCTGACCACCGAAAAGGTGAACACCGCCGCCAAGGACCTGTCGGGCGGCGAGAAGGCGCGACTGCTGATGGGCCTGTCGGCTTTCGAGGGCCCAAACCTGTTCATCCTCGACGAACCGACCAACCATCTCGACATCGACAGCCGTGAATCGCTGATCCATGCGCTGAACGAGTTTCCCGGCGCCGTCATCCTGATCTCGCACGACCGCCATCTGCTCGAGGCAACGGCCGACCGGCTATGGCTGGTCAAGGATGGGACGGTCAATCCTTTTGACGGCGACCTCGATGACTACAAGACGCTGGTCACCGGTGTCTCCGGCGACCGCCGCGGCAAGCGCGAAGCCGAAAAAGCCTCGAAGGCCGACCGCCGCCGCGACGCGGCCGCACGCCGCGCCACCTTCGAGCCACTGGCCAAGGAAATCCGCGCCACCGAAGCGCTGATGGACCGCATCCGTAAGCGCATCGACTTAATCGAGGACGAGCTCGCCAACCCGGCGGTCTATGAAAAGGACCCGTCGACGGCGACACGGCTGGCCAAGGAGCGCTCGCAACTGGCCCAGACGCTGGCCGCCCATGAGGAAAAATGGCTGTCGATGTCGGCGGAATACGAGGAAGGCACGGCGGAGTAGCGCCATCTGGCCCTACGCGCCGCCGCCATAAACGGCTAGTTTGGCCCTATGAATCAGCACGCCAAGCTCAGGATCGGCCATTCGGCCTGTCCGCATGATTGCCCTTCGACCTGCGCGCTCGAAGTCGAGCTGCTCGACAGCAAGCGCATCGGCCGCGTCCATGGCGCAAAGGCCAACACGTACACATCAGGCGTCATCTGCGCCAAGGTCGCCCGCTATGCCGACCGCGTCCATCATCCTGACCGCTTGCTGAAGCCGCTGATCCGCGCCGGCGCCAAGGGCGAAGGCGTCTGGAAGGAAGCGAGCTGGGAGGCCGCACTCGACCTCGTCGCCGAAAAATTCATTGCGGCCGAGGCAAAATACGGCTCGGAGACGGTCTGGCCCTATTACTATGCCGGCACGATGGGGCTGGTGCAGCGCGACGGCATCGAGCGGCTGCGCCACGCGAAAAAGTACTCCGGCTTCTTCGGTTCTATCTGCACCAATCTGGCTTGGACCGGCTGGATGATGGGCGCCGGCGCGTTGCGCGGTCCCGACCCGCGCGAGATGGCCAAGTCCGACTGCGTGGTGATCTGGGGCACCAATGCCGTGGTCACCCAGGTCAACGTCATGACCCACGCGATCAAGGCGCGCAAGGAACGCGGCGCCAAAATCGTCGTCATCGACGTCTACGAGAATGCGACGATGAAGCAGGCCGATCTCGGCCTGGTGCTGAAGCCCGGCACCGACGGCGCGCTGGCCTGCGCGGTGATGCATGTGCTGTTCCGTGACGGCATGGCCGACCGCGCCTATTTGGAAAAATACACCGACGACCCGCACGGTCTGGAAGCGCATCTTCGGACGAGGACGCCGCAATGGGCGGCGGATATAACCGGGCTTTCCCTCGACGAGATCGAGGCCTTCGCCCGTCTCGTCGGCACGACGAAGAAAACTTATTTCCGCCTCGGCTACGGCTTCTCGCGCCAGCGCAACGGCTCGGTCAACATGCATGCCGCAGCCTCGATCGCCGCGGTCGCCGGCTGCTGGCAATATGAGGGCGGCGGCGCCTTCCATTCCAATTCGGGTATCTTCAAGCTGAACCAGGAACTGCTGGAAGGCACGCGGATGCGCGACCCCGCGATCCGCCATCTCGACCATTCGCGCATCGGCCCGGTGCTGACCGGGGCGGCGGATGCGCTTTATGGCGGCCCGCCGGTGACGGCGCTGCTGATCCAGAACACCAATCCGGTCAATGTCGCTCCGGAGCAGCGGCTGGTGAAGCAGGGCTTTTTACGCGACGACCTGTTTTCCTGCGTGCACGAGCAGTTCATGACCGACACCGCAAAACTCGCCGATGTCGTGCTGCCGGCGACGATGTTCCTCGAGCATGACGATGTCTACAAGGGCGGCGGCAACCAGCACATCACGCTCGGTCCGAAGCTGATCGACCCGCCGGAAGGGCCGCGCACCAACCATTTCGTCATCGAGGAACTCGGCAAGCGGCTCGGTGTTGGCGACAGGCCTGGCTTTGGCATGACCGAGCAGCAGCATATCGACATCATTTTGGGCAAGCGCGGGCTCGGCAGTTTTTCGAGCCTCAAGGAAGAAAAGTGGCTCGATTTGCAGCCGGATTTCGAGGCGGCGCATTTTATTGACGGCTTCGGCCACGCGGACGGAAAATTCCGCTTCCGCGCCGACTGGACCGGGCAGGCGGCGCCCAACCGGCCGCCGAAAAGCATGGGCCTGTTCGGGCCGGTGGCAAGCCTGCCGGAATTCCCTGACCACGTCGACCTGATCGAGGTGGCGGATGCGGCGCATCCGTTCCGGCTGACCACCTCGCCGGCGCGCAATTTCCTCAACTCGACTTTTTCGGAGACGCCGGTGTCGAAGGCCAAGGAGGGCCGGCCGGAACTGCTTTTGCATCCGGACGATGCGGCAGCCTATGGGCTGGCCAATGGCGACCGCGTCGAGATCGGCAATGCGCGGGGCGAAGTCGTGTTGCACGCAAGATTGTTCGAAGGCATCAGGCGCGGCGTCGTAATCGCCGAAGGTATCTGGCCGAACAGCGCCCACGAGCGCGGCGAGGGCATCAACGTCCTGACCGGCGCCGACGCGCCGGCGCCCTATGGTGGTGCTGCGTTCCACGACAATAAGGTCTGGCTGCGCGCGGCGAAGTGAAGCGTCGGAACGATATATCCATCCGGCCGTTTTTGCGTGGGCGGGTGGAGGTATGGTGATGGCAGAAGCGTTGGCGGCGCCGGACCCAATCGGAAGGACACTTTCGTCCGGTGAACTCGTAACCACGATGTCGCACTTTCATCGCGCCGAGATTCTGCGCATGACGGGGTGGCGCGACCGCCTGGACCGGACGAGCAATTGGGCGATAACGGTTGTCGCGGCGATGTTGTCCGTCTCGCTTTCGACGGCCAGCGCGCATCACGGCGTGCTGCTTTTTGCCATGCTGCTTGTCTTGTTGCTGCTGTGGATAGAAGCGCGGCGGTATCGCTTCTTCGACGTTTATCGGGCCCGCGTGCGCCAGTTCGAACGGCACTATTTCGCGCAGATTTTCTCGCCGCAGCCGGACTTCGCGTCCGATTGGCTGTTGGTCGTCGGCGAAAGCCTGCGCGCTCCAAAATTCCTCATTTCGCAACGAGCGGCGTTGGCGCGCCGTCTGCGTCGAAACTATATCCACATGCTGCTGATCCTGCTGATGGCCTGGATCCTGAAACTGTCGACTCCCGGTCTTCTAACCGAAGGTGTCCGCATCGGCTTCGTCGGTTCGGTGCGCGAGGCCGTCACCAGCGCCGCCCTGGGGCCTATTCCTGGAGTGGTCATCGCCGTGCTGGTCGCCGCACTCTATGCCTGCCTGCTGGTCATCGCGTTCCTGGCTGCTCGCGACGATGGCGAACTCTCCTTTGGTGACGTGCACGTCTAGAGCAGCAACGCAAAGCCGGTAGACCTGCGAATTACATTTGTGCATCAGCATAAATCGAACCGATCGGTTCGTTTCTGTTGACGCGTCGTGCAGGACGGTGTGAACGCCGGCTCAACAAATACCGTGCACCCGCGGCAGGAAAATTCGCCTAACGCATTGAAAAGGATGTCGAAGATTGTGGCGAAGGAAGCCTTTTGGCGGATTTCAAGCACCCAATTCACGGCATGGCCGGAACATCTTTGTGATTGGAAACCGCCCCAATGCCAACCCACCTCGGGGTAGTCCGAGCGACGCGAAATCCTCCCAAGGCACGCCACGAGACGGACACAACACTGAAAAATATGAATACTGGAGTACCTGAAATGACCAAGATTGCTCTTACCGCTGCCGCCATCCTCATTGCCACAGGCAGCGCCTTTGCCGGCAGCGACCACTATGGTTCGGATGGCGTCAACCAGCCGGCAACGCCTCATGGCAATGCCGCTGTTGGAAACGTCGACAACACGTTCACGGGTTCGATCGGCAAGCTGCTCCCGACCGAGCACAACGCTGTCAACACCAATGCGACGCCCGATCCCGGGACGGCCCAGTCCGTCGTGCCTCAATCAGGCCGGGGCAACTGGGGCCGCCGCTAAGCCCTCAAGCTCCGGAACGCAAAGTGCGGCGGGCCTTGGCCCGCCGTTTTGCTTCTGCCTATCAAGAAGTCTCAGCCTAAGCACCCGCCCCGTTTTTGCACGCGCATAGGAGGCTGCAGCACTTGATTTTTGCGCATGATCCTTTCCGAACCGAAGGTCAGCGCAGCAAAAATCAATTCCGATTTTCGAGCCCATGCGCTAGCGCAGATCCTTCGGCCAAACGCAGTGCGTCAGCCGGGCATCGCCGAGCGCCAGCCGTGCCCAGTCACCGTCGAAAACGAAGCGGGCCAGGGCTGCGGTCGGGAATTTTTCTTCAAGCTTTTTGAGTGCCGCGGCATCCGATCCGGCGCCGGCAAGCCGGCGTGCGAATTCCTCCAGGCCGGGATTATGACCGAGCACTAAGAGGCTGCTCGTTGCCGCATTTGCCTGCCGCACCTTGGCGAGAACGTCTGCCGCGCTGGCCTCGTAGAGCGCCTGAACAAATTTGGCCGGCGTTTTCGCCGGCAGTTCCGCCGAGACCAGCCGCCATGTGTCGCGGCTGCGCAGCGCCGGCGACACCAGCGCTAGGTCCGGCAGCCAGCCCTGCCTGGCCAGTTCGCGCCCGACCAGCGGGGCGGCCTTCACCCCGCGCCCGGAAAGCGGCCGGTCGAAGTCGATAAGGTCAGGATCGTCCCAGCTCGATTTGGCATGACGCAGAAGAAGGAGTTGCTTCGTTGTCGCCATGCCAGCCTTCTCCTGCTCAGGGCGTGATGCGCGCCAGATGCTCGAGGTCGGTCTCCTCGCGCAGCGGATCGGGCGCCATGACCACGGAGGAGCTGTTGTCGGCATCGTCGGCGAAGTGGGCAAGCACGGTACGGCCGCCCTCCATCCGCGCCTTGCCTTCGGCGACCAGCCCGAGCGCCAGCGGATAAAGCCGGTGCTCGGCCTTCAGCACGCGCGCGGCGAGCATGTCCTCATTGTCGCCGACCATCACCGGCACGGCGGCCTGGGCGATGATCGGGCCGTCATCCATGTCCAGGGTGACGAAATGCACCGTGCACCCATGAATGCGGATGCCCGCGCGGATGGCTCGCGCATGCGTATCCAGCCCCTTGAAGGCCGGCAACAGGGCAGGGTGGATGTTGATCATCCGTCCCAGCCACTTCTCGACGAAGCGCGCGCCGAGAATGCGCATGTAACCGGCCAGCGCCACGATCTCGGCGCCGAACGAGACAAGTGCGGCGTCGATCGCCCCGTCATGCGCTTCCTTGCTGCTATACTCGGCTCGCGAGATCACCTTGGTGGCGATGCCGCGCGCCGCGGCGATACCGAGACCGGCGGCATTGGCCCGGTCGGAAATGACGCCGACGATCTCGGCCGGATAGTCCAGGTTGCTGGCCGCGGCGATCAGCGCCGTCATGTTGGAGCCGCGCCCCGAAATCAGCACCACGGTGCGTTTGCGCGCGCTCATAGGCCGATCGAGCCCCGATAGATCACGCCGGCGTCGCGGCGCGGCACGATGCGGCCGATCGGCGTCACGCTCTCACCGGCCTCCTGCAGGACGGCCGCGACCTGTGCCGCCTGGCCGGAGGCGACGGCGAGGATCATGCCGACACCGCAGTTGAAAGTGCGCATCATCTCTGCGGGCGCCACGCCGCCGGTCTTCGCCAGCCACGAGAATACCGCCGGCACCTCGATGGCATCGAGATCGAGCTCAGCGGAAAAATCCTTCGGCAGGACGCGCGGGATGTTTTCAGGAAAGCCGCCGCCGGTGATGTGGGCCAGCGCCTTGATGCCATGCGTGTTACGGATCGCCTTGAGGATCGACTTGACGTAGATGCGGGTCGGCTCGAGCAGCGCCTCGGCCAGCGTGGCTTCATCGTTGAAGGGCGCTGGATCGGTCCACGCAAGGCCGCTGGTGGCGACGATGCGGCGGACCAGCGAAAAGCCATTTGAATGCACGCCCGACGAGGCCAGCCCCAACAGCACATCACCCTCGACGAGGTCGTCGGTCGGCAGCAATTGGCCGCGTTCGGCCGCGCCCACGGCAAAGCCGGCAAGGTCGTAGTCGTTGCCGTGATACATGCCGGGCATTTCCGCCGTCTCGCCGCCGATCAGCGCGCATCCGGCCTGCCGGCAGCCCTCGGCGATGCCGCCGACGATCGAAGCACCCTGGTCTGGATCGAGCTTGCCGGTGGCGAAATAGTCGAGGAAGAACAATGGCTCGGCGCCCTGCACGACGATATCGTTGACGCACATGGCGACGAGGTCGATGCCGATCGTGTCGTGCTTGCCCGCATCGATGGCGATCTTCAGCTTGGTGCCGACGCCGTCATTGGCGGCGACCAGCACCGGGTCGGTGAAGCCGGCGGCCTTGAGGTCGAACAGGCCGCCAAAGCCGCCGATCTCGCCATCGGCGCCCGGCCGGCGCGTCGCGCGCACCAGCGGCTTGATCTTCTCGACCATGAGATTGCCGGCATCGATATCGACACCCGCCTCGGCATAGGTGAGCCCGTTCTTGCGCTTGCTCATTTTCCGGCGCCTGCTCATCGCTGTTTCGTTTGCTTGAGGGCTCTTCGCATGAACGGTTTTGCCCCGCAAGGCAAGCGGGCGATGGCGGTGTTCAATTAGACCGGCCGAACCGGGCTCCTTATGCTCCAGCAGTAGAAAGAAATGCCCGCCAGCGCAGCGGCGAGGGCACCGACGGTCGCTAAAGACCTGACCTCGTCGCTCGGGAGGACTCCGTAGGAGAAACCGGCGGCGATCAAACTTGCCGCCACACTCCAGACACCTGGGTTTACGGCGACTGACCGCCCGAAAACGAACGCCACGGCGGCAGCCACTAACCAGAGAGGCCAAGACGCCAGAAGGCCGACGACCAAGGCAAGAACGAAAGTGGTCAAAAGGTCATGCATCGCCGAGTCGCGGTGTGGAGTTGTGAAAGATGCGAAGGCTAAGAGGCTTTCTGTCACTCCGGCCAAATAGCAAAGTGTGACACGCAGGGCGATTGTAATTCTCTGTGCCATCGTCATTCGCTAGCTTCGTTTTTTCGGTTTGGAGTGGAGCAGGTGAGCGAGGAGAGAGCGTCGCCACTTGCCGTAGCCTCTCATCTCCATCATGTATCATCAAAACAGAAGCGACGGGATATGCGTTTGACCATCCCCAACATGATCACGATCATGCGTTTCGTGCTGGTGCCGGGCGTGGTGCTGGCCATGCTGCAGGCGCGATGGGACTGGGCTTTCGCCGGCTTCCTGATCGCCGGCATTTCCGACGGCGTCGACGGCTTCATCGCCCGCCACTTCAACCAGTTTTCGCAGCTTGGCGCCTATCTCGATCCGATGGCCGACAAATTGCTGCTGGTCTCGGTGTTCGTCGTGCTGGGCTTCATCGGTGAATTGCCGCTGTGGCTGGTCATCACCATGGTGTCGCGCGATGCGCTGATCGTCTGCGCCGTCGTTTTGTCCACCGTCATGGCCCACCCGGTCGAGATGAAGCCGCTGTTCGTGTCGAAAGCCAACACCGCCATCCAGATCGGGCTGGCGGCGGTGGTGCTGGGCGAGCTGGCCCTCGCCATCGACCTCGACCCGCTCAGGCCGGTGCTCATATTGCTGTCCGGGGTCTTGACCGTGGCTTCGGCCGCAGCCTATCTCGTGGCTTGGCTGAGGCATATGAGCGGCTATGGCGAAGGCTCCAAACCGGACACCTGACCAGGACATCGACGCGGCAGCCGAGGCTGCCGCTGCCGATGCTGCCGCGTCTGGCGTGTTTCGCCGCCAAATCCGCTTCTGGCTGATCAGCGCCGTCATCCTCGCGATCTTCCTCTATGTCTTCAGCGGCATCCTGCTGCCGTTCGTCGCCGGCATGGTGCTCGCCTACTTCCTCGACCCGGTCGCAGACCGGCTGCAGCGGCTCGGCCTGTCCAGGCTGATGGCGACGATTGTCATCCTGTTTGCCTTCATCGTCGTTCTGGTACTGGCCTTCGTCATCCTGATTCCGGTGCTGGCTTCGCAGATGGCCGATTTCGCCAGCAAGCTGCCGGAATACCTTACGCGCCTGCAGACCCTGATCACCAGCTTCGATCCGAGATGGCTGGAAGAGAAATTCGGCGTCGACGCCAATGGCCTGCGCGAAGGGTTGAATTCGCTGCTGACCTCCGGCTTTGGCCTCCTGACCACGGTGTTCACCTCGATCTGGAGCTCCGGCGTGGCGTTGGTATCGGTGGTCAGCCTGTTCGTCGTCACGCCCGTCGTCGCCTTCTACATGCTGCTCGACTGGGATCGCATGGTGGCGATTGTCGACAGCTGGGTACCGCGCGACTATGTCCAGACCGTCAGGGCAATCGCCAACGACATCAATACCGCCACCGCCGGCTTTGTGCGCGGCCAGGGCACGCTGTGCCTGGTACTGGGCGCCATGTACGCCACCGGGCTGACCTTGACCGGCCTGAATTTCGGCATCCTCATCGGCCTGTTCGCCGGGCTGATCTCTTTTATTCCCTATGTCGGCTCGCTGACCGGGCTGGTGCTGGCCGTCGGCGTCGCCTTCGTCCAGTTCTGGCCGGACTGGACCATGGTCGCCGCGGTGGCCGGCGTGTTCTTCGTCGGCCAGTTTATCGAGGGCAACATCCTGCAGCCGAGGCTGGTCGGCAAAAGCGTCGGCCTGCATCCGGTGTGGCTGATGTTTTCGCTGTTTGCCTTCGGCGCGCTGTTCGGCTTCGTCGGCTTGCTGATCGCCGTGCCGGCCTCGGCCGCCGTTGCCGTTCTGGTGCGCTTTGCCATTTCCCGCTATCTCGAGTCGCCGCTCTACAAGGGCCACAATAC
>NZ_RZSU01000049.1:0-48088 GCF_003997585.1 Mesorhizobium sp. M5C.F.Cr.IN.023.01.1.1
GTTGACCTCAATTCGCCGGCTGCGCAGCAGATGCGTGACCTCGCCAGGTTTGCCGGCGCGAAAGGCCTCGCTGTCGGCTTCCTGACGGATTTCAAATCCGAGCTGCTGAGTAATGGTGGCGACGTCGGCGAGGCGCTGGGCAACGCGATCCTCAACGCATTGACGACGTCGATGGACAAGCAGTTGAGTGACATCTTCGACCGGCTGGCGACATGGATCGCTGCCGCGCTGACCGGACAGAGACCCGGCGCGGGGGTGGGTGGAGGCGCTGGTTTTGTCGCCAACACGACGCTCTCCGCGTTCCTTGGTGCTGGGGGCACCGCCAGCAACGACAATTACGCGAAGGGCGCCGTGACACGCGCACCGCTGCCTAATCTGACGGGAATGGCCGGCTACATTCAGCAAGCGGCTATCGCGCGCGGGATTGATCCTGACACCGCACTTCGGGTCGCTCGTTCCGAGGGGCTCGCGCCCGGCGTATGGCAGAGCAACGCCATGAAGAACGGCATTCGCGAACCGTCCTACGGACCGTTCCAGCTTCTCAAGGGCGGCGCGGGGACCGGATACCCGGCCGGTTTGGGCAACGATTTCATGAGGCAGACAGGGCTTGACCCTGCCAACCCGGCCAATGCTCGTGCTGGTGTCGACTTCGCCTTGGACAACGCCGCCAAGAATGGCTGGGGTGCTTGGTATGGCGCCAAGGCGGCTGGCGTCGGCAACTGGCAGGGACTCTCAGGCGCCAACCCGATAGGTGTAGGGGCGGAAAAGGCCTCGGCCGCTCTCGACAAGATGTCTACGAACGCCATCACCGCCTCCCAGAACCTTGGCGGGCTCGGAACTTCGGTCACCAGCGCGGTTGATGCGCTCGCCGGAGGCCTTGGCGGCAAAGGTGGTCCGGCATCCATTCTCGACGGTCTGAAGCCAGGGAATTTTCAGGCCAACACGTCGCGGTCGGAGATCCTCGGCTATGCCGGGTCCGCGCCGGCATCGAGCGGCGGCGGTGGCGGCATCTTCTCGGCGCTGCTGAGCTTCATTCCAAAACTGTTCGGATTTGCCAACGGCACCGACTTCGCGCCTGGCGGTCTTGCCAGGATCAACGAAATGGGTGGCGAGATCATCGATCTGCCGCGCGGATCACGGGTCATCCCGCATGACGTCTCTATGCGGATGGCTGCCAACTCGAACCGGCCGTCTCAGCCCAGCAAGGTTGATTTCAACATCAACCTCGACGGCGCCAACGGCGATGATCATGTGCGGATGCTGGCGCGTCAGGGCGCACAGGAAGCGATCAGCCAGTACCACGAGGCGCAGTCTCGCGGCGGTTTTGGTGAACTACAGCGGCAATACGCTTCGCAGAAGGGCTAGAGCATGGGGCGCTATACCGGTTTGCCCACGCTCGATATCGACTTCATCAAAGCGTCGGAAATGTCGTTCGACAGCAAGGGCGGAGGACTCGAAGGCGGCCGCAATGGTCTCGGCGAGTCCGTCACGATCGAGACAACGGGTGGCGGTGTGTTCATCGCCAGCTATGAAAACTGCTTCGCTCAAAGACCGGAGGAGCACGAATACATCAATTGGGTAGCGGCCCGGATGAACGGGTCATTTCGGTTCATGAATGTGCCGGTGCGGTCGGACTGGATGGGGCCGTTCCCGCTGATCAACGGCGTGCCCAAGCCGATCATCGGCGGCATCCCGCACTCTGACGGCTCTCTGTTCTCGGACGATTCCGGCTACAGCCAGGCGACGGTGTTCGGAACCGTGGGGGCCAGTGCAGCCCTCAACGCCGGCCAGATGACGATCAACATCTTCGGGGCCAGTCGCCGGCTTCGGTGGTCAGACTGGTTTTCGATATTGCACACGGTCAAGGGCTGGCGCGTGTATCGATACTGGGAGACGTCCGATCCTGTTGATGTCACCGTCGACGTCGATGGCGTCAGCCATAGCGGATCGCAATATGTGATCTCGCTTGATCGGCCGCTTCGGGAAGCCGTCGTCGCGGGGACGCGCATCGAATTCGCCCGTCCGCGCTGTGTCGCCAAGTTCCCCGTCGGATTCACGCTGGCGTGGAAGGCGCGCGGCTTCATGCAGTCAAGCGTCAGCTTTCAATTCGTCGAGGCGTTCTGAAATGGCCTGGCAGGATACCTACGCCAGCCTGATCGGCTCCTATTCGGTCGACTACGTGCCGCAAGCCGTGCTCGACGCGATGGCGGGAAGCCATATCCTCGGCATCTTCTTTCGTCTGGAAACTGATCCAGGCCTTCACATCTGGGCAGGTGTGAACGACATCCCGGCAGGCTTCGACAGCATCGATCCTGACGGGACGGTCTATCTCGGCGGCGGCAGACTGCTCAACATCCCAACGCTCGAGGTGCTGGTCAACGGCCAGTCGAGCTCCGTCGAGTTCGGCATCGCCGGCATTGACCCATCCACCGCCCAGAAAGTGGTGGACACCATGCCGGATGTGCGCGGCAAGGACCTGAAGATCGGCTTCACCACGCTGGACCAGTATTACCAGCCGATGTCGAGCATTGTGGCGCTGTGGACCGGAACGGCCTCGCATCCAACGGAATCGTCTCCTCCGGTCACGGGCGGCGAAGACAAGAAGACAAATCTCAGCCTGGCCGTCGTCTCCGGCACCAACACCCGGTCTCGATCAGCACAGGTGACGTGGACCCCCGCGCATCAGAAGGCACTTTATCCGACAGATGAGTTCTGCTCGGGCATCGCTCGGCTCGGCCGGGGTGTTGCTCCGGCGTGGCCTGATTATTAGGAGTTGAAGGCGGTGACCGAAGCAATCAATTCGTCTTGCCCGCCTTTGGTGCCGGGCTCTGCTGATCAACCAAATCAGCGATCTCCCGAAGGATATCGGCTGTTGCGCGAGCTTGATTGGTCGAAAGTGCCAGTTGAAGGATGCCTTCGTCCGCTGTCGTTCGATCGGTGGGAGCCTTCTGATTTGAGAAAACCAAGCGCAGAGCAACGCCGCCGTGCTCAAGAGGAAGGCATCTCAACTTCGTCAGATGTGAAAGGTTGAACGAGCCATCGGCATTCTGAGCCCACTCTGTAATGTCGATCTCTGAAAGCTTCTTCACACCACTCTCCGATCGCTGTCGCTGGGACCCTATCCCGTTCATCAGAGAAATCCATGACCCTGGAAGAATACATCAGGCTGCCTCACCGGTGGCGCTGGGGAGGCATGGGCGGCGACGACTGCACGACCTTCTGCGCCGCCTGGGTATTCGAGGCCACAGGCAAGGATCCGGCCGCCGATTTGCGTGGGACCTACTTCACGGCTGAAGACGCTGACGCTGTTTTGCGGGCCTCTGGAGGCGTCGAGCGCCTGGTCGGGGCTAAGCTCGGCGCTCTGGGCTTCCAGCGCGCCCAGCAGCCTCAGGACGGCGACATAGGCATCGTTCGCGCCATGGCGGGCTTCGACGCCGACGGCGCATCAGTCAAAGACATCCCGGGCATCAAGTTCGGCCCGCTGTGGGCGGTGATGTCGGCGCGGGGACCAATGGTCAAAAAGCTCGATTGGACCGGCGTGGCATGGCGCATAGCGTGAGTTCGCTCGACGAGGTCCTGCGGGAGGCGTTGAACGGTCGCGCCGTCTCGTACAGCACTGGCATCGGTGCCTTCGAGACGACGACGACGCAGGAGTTCCTCGCCTCGGGATGGAATGGCGAGTATCAGTGGCCTGTTCACAGGGACCCGATCTTCACGCCTCTGTTCATAGCTGCCGGTCTCACCGGCAACATCTCGCTCTTTGGCGGCGCTGTCACGATCTCCTATGCGGCAATCGCCTCGGCCATCGTCACCACGGCCCTGACTGTGGGTCTGACCTACGCGATGGCGCCAAAGCCACCCAAGCCGGAGGACGGGCGCCAGCCGCTGACGCAGCCAATCCCGTATCGCTTCTGGGGAGTTGGCGTGGCAAGGCTGGCCGGCGCAATGATGCTGTGGGAATCGGTCGACGCCGACATGTACTCGGTGCAGGCGATCGTCGCGCACCGGATCAACGCCTATGTCGACTTCTACCTGAACGACGACAAGGTCACGCTGGAAGTGGGCGGTGGGGTCGAAGATCCTCTGCACTCCAATCGCTACGGCGCCAACAGGGTGCGCATCTTCTACAATCTAGGCCTCACTCCGGAGACCGCCTTCCCGGCTCTGGTGGATGAACTCAGCGCTCAAGGGATCTGGACGGCCAACCATCGCGGCGACGGCCAGGCCTCCGTCGCAATGGTCTGTGTCACGCCGGCGCAGGATAATTTCACCAAGGCGTTCCCCTATGGCAAGCCGGCCCTATCGGTGGTTGCCGAGCTATCGCTGTGCTGGGATTTTCGTGATCCTTTGCAGGATCCGGATGATCCTTCGACGTGGGTCTTCACCAAGAACCCGGCCATTCATCTCGCCTGGCACGAATGTTTCAACCCATTCGGGACGAAACGCGACTTCAAGAAGGCTATCCTGCCGGTGCTCGACATGTGGCAGGAGGAGGCCGACGTCTGCGACGAGCTCGTGCCGCGTGCTGCCGGCGGCACGGAAAAGCGTTACGAGTGTGGTGGCTTCGACACCACAGAGCACGACCCCAAGGCCGGAACAAACGCGATCCTCGCCACATGCGACGGCTGGATGTGCGAGCGTGGCGATGGTGCTCTGCTGTTCGTCGCCGGCAAGTTCCGCGAGAAGTACGTCGCGACGCTGACTGACGCCGACATCGTCGGCTACACCATTCAGCATGATGTGCTTCCGGAGGATGAGTGCAATCGGCTCGTCCCGAAGTTCACCTATCCGGCGACTGACTACACATCGACCGACACGGATTATTTCGAGGACGTTCCGGCCCAGCTCCAGGCTGGTCGAGTGCTGCCGCAGGACGGCAACTATCTGTGGGTCCAGCAGTGGCGACAGGCCAGGCGGCTCGCGAAGCGCGAGTTCGCTCGGATGCGCCAGAAGAAGCGCGGCTCGCTCGATGTCCGGTTTACCGGCGTCAACGCTGTCTACGCTCCTTGGGTCAGGCTTCAGACGCCCATAAGCATTCCATCTCTGAACGGAAAGCTCGTCAACAACCGCCGATCCGTGCTGTCCGTATCTCGCGGTGGCTTCCAGATGACCTTCGTCGTCATGCCGCCGGACATCGAGGCGTGGGACCCCGCGACGGATGAAGGTGCCGCACCGCCGGTTCCGCCGAAGCCCGTTTCGGAAGGCATTCCTGTCGCCCTCATCGACACGGTGGCTGCAGTCTCCGGCGGCGGATCAGTCTATGTCCGCGTCGTGCTGGTCGATCCGGACCGCGACGATCTCACCCCGGTCGTTCGCTATCGTGTCGCCGACACTGGCGGCGGCGTGCCTGGCACATGGGTGGAGCAGAAGTTCCCGGACGCCGAACCTGACGCCGGTCTGATCGTGCTGAACACCAACCCGGTTCCGACGAACACAGCGATCGAGGTCGAAGCCAACTACATCGGCTCGAACGGAACCTACGGCGATCTCTGGTCCGACACGGAAACGGTGGTCTCGACGGTCGATACGACGCCACCGGCGGCCGTCGAAAACGTCGTCGCCACCGGCGGTGTCGGGCAAGTCGCCCTAACCTGGGACAGCCCGAACTCCGGCAACTATTATGCCACCAACATCCGCCGCAATACCGTCAATGTCGAAGGCGGGGCGACGGTGGTTCGCACTGAATATGGCCCGGCATCATCGCCCGATGCCTGGACCGACACCGCTCTGGCGGCCGGCACCTACTATTACTGGCTCCGGTCGATGAATGCGTCGGCCGTCGAAAGCACCGCGAGCGTCGCGACTGGCGCCGTCGTCGTCACTTAAATCTCTCCAATCATCGGGATGTAACCATGGCGAATGAAATTCGCGATGCCTTCAATGAGGTATACGCTGACGGACCGTCTGGTTCCGCGTCGCAGCCGGACAAAAGCCAGATCAGGTCGCAGATTGGTGGCGGCATCCAGACCGCCGTCGACGGGCTGGATGCTCGCGTTGGCGCAGTGGAAGGCACTGTCGGCGGGATACCAGGGCAGATCGACGCTATCGAAGGACGCGTCGACATCGTCGAGACTCGCATGGACGATGTCGAAGACATTGTGCTGAGCGGCATAAAGCCGCCGATGCAGTCGGTTCGTCTGCTTGTAACCACCGCCACCGACCCCGCCACGATGACGGTCGGCTCCACGCTTGACGGCTTGGTGCTGGTGGCGAACGATCGGGTTGCGCGCGCAACGCCGGCCGGGGCGGCGACCGATGGCGTCTATGTTGTGCAGGCATCAGGGGCCGCGCTCCGCTCGGCAGACATGGACACGGCAGACGAACTGGCCGGTGCGCGCTTCGACGTCGATGCAGGCACGCATGCAGCCGAGACATGGGCGCTGCAGACGCTTGCGCCGATCACGGTGGGCACCACTTCTCTTTTGTTTGTAAAGACCACATCGGCTAATGCCACCACGGCGGAGGTACAAGCAGCGCGTGGAGGCGAACCGTCACTGAGTGATCGGCTGGATCTTCTCGCTAGCCGGTCTTCGGGGTTCGACGAGTATGGGGTTGCAGTCTACAAGTCGGACAACGTTGCCCTTGGCGGCTACTATGCGGAACGATCCGTCAGCGTCGCCGTCACCCTGTCGAAAATCTATGCCGAGGTCATCTCCGGCGAGGTCGGGGCATCCGTCGACTTCTACATGTCGATCAATGACGTGGTGGCGTATGGGCCAGTAACCGTTGTTCTGGGAACGCCCCTGAATGTCTCCGGCCTCTCGATCGCCGTGGGCGACGGCGATCAGATCGTGTTTTTCCTGACCTATGCAGCCGGCAACGTTAAAGAATTCTTCGCTAAAGCCTTTGGAGAAGTCGCATGAGCATCCTGCCCTTCATAAACAGAGAGGCACCCGAGGCGCTGGATGACGTGTTCTTCTCCAACGAAGGTCACACGTCTGCCTGGTACACGAGCACCCAGTACAACGCTCTCTATGACGCGGTCTCCAACAAGACCTTTGTGGCCTACGAGACCGTCTTTCTTGGATCGGTCAGGCTGTCTCGCGTCCGAGCCTACAATCACGCAACTAACCAGTGGGGACGTAGCTACAACGTCGGTCCGCGAAGCCTCGTGAGCGACGATGACCACGGTGTCCCAGGACTGGCGATGAACGCGGACGGCCGACTGGTCATCTCGTGGGGAAACCACAACGGGGACTTCTACACTGCGATCTCCACCAACCCGCGCGACGAAACCGCCTGGACCGCGGGGCCTGTTCTGGTGGGGGCCTATACCTATCCGCATCTTGTCCTCATGCCAGACAACAGCATGGTGTGCCTGCTTCGGAAGCAATACAACAACGGTGAAGGTGGCTTCACCATCGACAACAATGGCGTGCTGGTATACCGAATTCTGACGTTCGTCGGAGCGGTGATCACCGCTGGCGCCGAGGTCTACGTCGGCGATCTCGGCAACGACAGCCGGTGGTATCAGAGCACGGCAATACTCGGCGGCGATGGGCTGATCCATCAAGCCTGCAGTCGAGCCAATGCCTTCGATACCGAGCGCATGCACGTCTACTACTACAAGATCGACATTCCTAACCTCCGGCTGGTCTCCTTCGGCGGGGTCAATGCTCCGTTCCCGGTGACGCTTACGGACATGAATACGTCGTTCCGGATTTACACAACCGGGGCCGGGAACACGTCGAACACTCCGGCATTCTGCTTCGACGCTGCTGGTCGGTCCCACATCGCAACCCACGAAGGATTTCGCGATCCGGGAGGCGACCCGTATTTCCCATACGACGTGAAGCACATGGTCGGGGCGGCTGGCGTCTTCGCTCCCGCAGTGACGGTAGGAGTGACAGAATGTCGCTTCAACGCCGAAGGACTGGTCCCGATTGCTGGCGGCGGGGTCAGCCTGATGTGGCCGAAGAATAGGACTGGCGTGGACCAGCGCGGCGGCGACATCGTCTGCAGAAACCTGCTGGCTGGCGGTGCCTCTGCTGACTTCGGCGCCGAAACGACCCTGATGGAACAGGGACCGGGAAGAGCTGGCATGGACAGCACCGTGGCTGCGAAGGATGGCCACGCCAACCTCCGCGCGCTTTGGTACGAGCGAGCCCCGAACGCCCTGAGAAGTTCGGCGTTCGATCAGCGTTGTTACGCCTGGGGGGACCGGGGTATGCGTCCGGGACGAGTTCGTTCATTCGTCGTCCCGAAAGCCCTGACGGGAGACGGGTTCTGCATCGACCTATCCGACACGGCGAGTATCTTCTCTGACGCTGGCATCACGCGCGCTGTGGCCGGCAATATCGTAAAGCAGGTGAATGACAAGTTCGGAACGGGAAACATTCTTTCCAACGCGGCTGTGACCGGGCCATTCCTCGATAAAGTGGGAAACCAGTATGGCCTGAAATTCGATATGGCCGGCGGCGGCTCGCGCTATCTCACAGGCGCATCGAAGGCTTGGGCTGCCGGCGGGTTTATGACAACTGCCGTTTTCCGTCCCTATTCGACGGTCGATGCTTCTCGCTCCGTTTTGAGCCTAGACCAAGGGGCTGGCAACCCGCGAGTTGCCACGCCAATTAACATCAATGGCCAGACGCCGAGAGCCATTGCCTTTCACCTCACCACACAGACGACGCTTACTGGCGGCCTGACCGACACTCTATATGGGCAGGACTATGTCGTTCAGGCCTATACCATCGGCACAACATTGTTCCTTTATGTCAATGGCGTTCTCGTGGCTTCGGGTCCGATCACAGGTGGCGCCGTGAATGCAACGGCCGTTCTCATGCGCCTGGGTGCCAGTGCAGCAGCCGTGCCTGCTTCTTTCTTTAACGGTCTGCTGACGGGTCTGATCCACCGCGTAGGCGAGCAGACTACGCAGATGCGCGATGATGACTACGCTTGGGCGTTGGCGCAAATGCCGAGCTGAGGCCGTCGATCACAAATGCTCGGGCAAATATGCCTTGATCAAGGGGGCGAGCCGTCGAGCGTAAGGCGTCGCAAGATGGTTCGCATCGCGATAAACTAGCATTCCATCTTTCATCCCTGGGCATGACTGATCGCAAAAGGTGTTGGTCATATCGGCGAAACTGACGCCGCTCGATTGCGCGACATTTCGTTCAAGAGCAGTCAGCCGCTCGTCTATCGCTGCCGAGCGCGTCACCATGCAGGTATCGGATGATAATCCACGCCATGCGCTTCTTTCGACGCATGTGGCCAAATCAACGCTCGGGGTCGGGGTATCGCGGAGCAAAAGCACCGGCCCGCTTGACGCCAAAACTTGGAGCGATTTCGTGAGGCCGGTTTCCCACTCGTCATAGGACACGGCATACTCTCCCAAACCGCTCCTAGGGCCTTTGATATAGCCATTGGAAAATTGGGAGACGACGATCAGTGCCGGATTGAGCTTGGCGATTTCTTCAATTGATCGCCGCCGCCATTCGGCGCATTCCGGGCTCCATCGCCGTAGCCGTTTGCTGTAGATCGGGATATCGGAAACGGAGCACGACGCCTTCAGATAGGTGACAAGTTTCCATCCTTCTCGGGTGGCGAGTTCACTCAGAGGAGTTGACCATTGATCGGCATGGGAATCGCCGATCAGCACCACGGTTTTAGATGAAGTTTCCTGTCCGAACACACATGGCATCGGCTCGGCGTCGGTGAAGTTGATCAGGCACTTTCGATCGCTCCCGGCCGGCATTTCTGTCGCCTGGGCAAGTATTTTGGCTTGCGCAGGTTCTGCGGCGAAGTGCCGAGCCATGAGAAACGCAACTCCGCCGGACCCAGCGGTGACAAAGGTCAAAAGCGCCCCGAGCGCGACGGACCGAACGGCCCGCGCCCCAAGCCACGGGTTGTTGCGCACCGGATCTTCGACAAGCCTGAAACTAGCATAGGATGCCGCCAGTGTGATCGCGCAACAGGCCAGAATGACGGCAGGGCCACGCTCAGGGTAAAGGATGGTCGCGAACACGATCACGGGCCAGTGCCAAAGATAGATCGAGTAGGAGAGTTTGCCGACCCATTGGAGGGCGGGAAACGTTAACAGGGACCGGAGACCACGCGACGGGCTCACGCCGCTGAGGAGGATCAATGCGGTTGCTGAGGCCGGCAACGCCGCGATTGAACCGGGGAAAACTATCCCCTCATGGAAGGTCAGCAGGCAGGTCGCAAGTACCGCCGCACCGATCCATCCTAGTGGGACTGACGATCTGGACAGGGCCGCCCATTTCGAGACAATGGGCAACGTGGCGAGTGCTCCAAGCCCGAACTCCCAAGCCCGAGCCGGCGAAGAGTAGAAGGCGAAAGGCTGACGATACCAGGTCAGCCAGACGCACAGGGCCACGGACAGGACGCAGAGTGCCGCGAGCCATACAGGACGAGGCAGTTTTAGATAGCGGCTCGCGACCAGCAGAAGGCCGGGCCAGACCACATAAAACTGTTCCTCGACCGCGAGCGACCACGTGTGAAGGAAAGGGTTGAGCCCGCTTCCTTTCGCGAAATAGTCGTCCCTGAGCAGCATGAAGTAGAGATTGCTCGAATAGACGCCGGACGCGAAAGCACCCTTCGCCATGAACTTCTGTTCGATCGGGGCAAGGATCAGCGTCCCAGCGGCGAGAGTGCAGGCGATCATGAGAAGAGAGGCTGGCAGCAGACGACGAGCGCGCCGACCATAGAACCGCATCAGATCGATTGAGCCCGTCCGGTCCATTTCGCTCAACAAGATTCTGGTAATCAGGTAGCCTGAGATCACGAAGAAAACATCGACCCCGATAAATCCGCCGGGGAGTGGCAACCCAAAATGGAAGGCAACAACAGACAGCACCGCGACGGCCCGCAAACCCTCGATGTCGGGTCGATAGGTTTCGACGCGCTGAACCGCGCTTCCTGTTCTAATGTGCATGAAACTCCCCCCTCGGGCGTGGTGCGGTCGGTCCGCAAGGTCCTTCTTCCCTGGGAGCTCGGCATATCACTGCTGACAAGGTGGCGGAACTCGTGGCGACGTTCTAATCTAAAGTTTCGCTATTGCGACTTAGACGCCACAAATATCTTCTCGCCACGAGTCAGCGCGTGTTTGTGGACATAAGGTTCAACTGCGGTGTACTCGCTCAACGAAAAACCGGCGTCGGTAATCCGGGAGCGGATATCCGAGCCAAAATAGCGCACATGATCGGCCTGCCCATAGTGCAGCGCTCGGTCGCGTGGAGTGGAAATCGCACTGTTCTCGTATGTTTCTGACCACCCTTCGATAACCGGGGTCATGAGGAGAGCGATTCCTGCGGGCCGAAGGATCCGATTGATTTCTCTCAGCGCCTTCCGGTCGTCCACATGCTCAAGAACATGCGAGCATATGACAAGATCGAAGGACTTGTCAGGCATTTCGATGGCTTCGATGTTCAGGACAACTTCACCTAGTGATGGGTCCAGATCGGTTGTCAGATACTTCGAAACCATCGGCTTGACGAAGCGAGTCACTGCCGGCTCTGGTGCGAAGTGCAGCACAGACTTGGACGCCATCAGATCCTTGTTTTCATCGAACCACATCTTAATGAGGCGATGACGCTCTAGTGACTGGCATTGCGCACACCGAGCGTCGAGCCGGAAGGGGAAACCAAAGGTCTTAAAGTGTCCGACGTACCCACAAATATTGCACTCTCGCACTTGCGAGCGCTGCTTTATAAGCCGCGCATTAACCATCGCCTCCCGGAAAATTGTCGCCCGCTCCTGAAGCGCGGTCGGCATTGCCTTGTAGGCGGACATCAGTAGTCTACGAGGCATCGCTAAAAACCCTCCGGTTAACTTGGTTTGGCTCCTTCTCTCGCAATTCCAGCCTCGCGACAAGAGGTTAATCCGACGGAGCGGAAAGGAACGACAGAGGATTTCGTTTAATCACTTTCCGGCTTTTGTTTGCTCGCCAACCAGATGATGTACATCGATCCAATCTTGAGCACTGGCACGCGGCGATCACGCTCGCGGGTTCGTAACTCGCGATAGGTCTTCACCTTCAGTGTGCCTCCCGGCAATTTGATCCGCAGCGCCATTGGGTAAGTTCCTATTGTGCAGTGCAGTATAAGCGCGTCCCTTGCGGCACAGTCAACGGCGTTTTGCAAGCCACGCGAACTCGCTGGTCCGGCCTGCCGCGGCGCGGCGTCTAGGCCGCCCGGATGGCGTCGACCAGCGCGACAACCGCGCCACGGGCCAGGTGGATGCCATCCTCGGTCACGTCGTTCGAGCCGCGAATTGCGACGTAGGGGTCGATAAAAGAAACGCCCCTTCTGAGACACGCCTGGCGTGTCGCATCGTTGATGGCGCTGGCCACAGAAGCCGATCTGAAGGCCGTTTTCTTTTCTTCGATCGGCGGGATCGCGAAGACGATGGATTCTGCGCCGATGCTCCGAAACAAAGAGCAAATTGCCATTGTCTTTTCGGCGACTTTGACCGGGTCGGCGCCTGTCTTGCTGTCGTTTGTTCCTACCTGAATCACAGCCTTTGCCGGCGGATTTGCTTTCAGGGCCGACCACACGACGGAAGATGCAATGGAAGCATAGACGTTGGCTGCGGTCGCGCCGCCAAACCCAGCATTTACTACTTTGAGACCTTCAAGTGGGTGCGGCGGTACAAGTTCGAAGAGCGAGTCTCCGACAAGCATGAGGCTGTCGGGACCTATCCACCGCAGATGCGCCGCGATCGCAGCCGTCCGAACGGTCCAGTGATCTGACCACGGAGCAGCATTCCTCGGAATAACGCGCGCCTTCCATATGGAAAGGATGCCCCTGAACCTGATGAGCCCCATTTGCCCAAGTACCCTCCAAAGTTGCGCTCTCCATAGCCGATTACATTGGGCGCGGCTAGATCACGCGAATTTACAAATCGAAACAAAACAACTGCCCGCGAGGGCTGAAAGGAATTGTCATGGACAAAACGTTCAAGGGGGCAGCGAAGCGCATCGCCGATCGCGACATCTCGCGCATCGGCGCGATGATCGGCGTCGGCGAAGACGAGATGCACGCATTCATGGACGTCGAGGCGGCCGGATCCGGCTTCGACCGCGCCGGCCGGCCTAAGCTGCTGTTCGAGCCGCATGTGTTTTATCGCAACCTGGCCGGCGCCAATCGAACCGCCGCGGTCAAGGCCGGGCTTGCTTACGCCAAGTGGGGCGCAAAACCCTATCTGAAAGACAGCTATCCGCGTCTGGCCGCGGCCATGGCGATCGACGAGACGGCGGCGCTCAAATCGGCTTCGTGGGGCCTGACACAGATCCTGGGCGAAAACTTCAAGGCCGCTGGCTTTGCGACCGTGCAGGCGATGGTACAGGCCTTCATGGCGGATGAGGCGGCACACCTCGAGGCAGCGGTCCGGTTCATCAAGGCCAACAAGCTCGACGACGAGCTGCGCGACCACAATTGGGCCGGCTTCGCCAGGGGCTACAACGGACCCGGCTACAAAAAGAACCGCTATGACAGCAAGCTTGCCAGCGCCTATGCCAAGTGGCGGAAGATCAGGGATACGCCGCCAGCCGAGCCGGTGCAGAAGCCCACGGCAGCCGAGCCATCCGTCGACAAGGAAACAATCGAGCGGGTCCAGCAGCAGCTCAAGAGTCTCGGCTACACCGAGGTCGGCGGCGTCGACGGCAGGATCGGCACGCTGACGGCGACCGCAATCCGCGCCTTCCGGGCCGAGAACGGCTTGCCGGAAGGCGACGGCATTGACGATGCGTTGCTCTTGGCGCTGCAGAAGGCCAAGCCGCGCGTACTGGCGCCGGCACGCAGCGAGGCGCCGCCCGAGATCGTGCGCGAAAAGGTGCCGGAGGTCCGCACCAATTGGCTGACCAAGGTAGGCGCCTTCTTCACCGGAATTTTCGCGCTGATCGGCAGCTTCTTCGATGGCATCCTCGGCAACCTCGACGAGGCCTCCGGCGTCATGCAGCCGGTCAAGGATGCCGCCGGCGACGTGCCGGGCTGGATGTGGATGCTGGCGATCGCCGTCGTCGCCGGCGGGCTGTTCCTGATTGCCCGCCACGGCGAGACCAAGGGCGTCGAGGCGTTCAAGACTGGAGCGCGGCGATGAGCGAGTTCAAGATATCGTGGTGGGAGCCGACCGATCGCGAGCTCCAGTGGCTTCGCCGGTATGCGTCGAGCGACATTCACAAATGCTCGGCTACCGGCGGCTATTGCAACGCCAAGTTCGACCTTGGCGAAGCCGACATCCTTTATCGAAAGCCGCCGGCAAGCGACCCTCGTTGGCCGAAGGCCTGCGATGCCTGCGGAAGGTCCTTCGGTGACGAGGATCCGCACCAACTCTTTGGCAAGCAAATCTATATCTGCCAGGCGACAGGCGAACGCTCTACGCTAGACAAGGCGCCCGTCGGCGCTTGCTGGGATGCATGGTGGATTTCGGAGCGTCGCAAGGATGGTCCCGCCGCCAGCGGCTATCTGGTTGGCCCTGATCATCGGTCGCTTGTGGTGAAGTTGCCGGGCAATCACGACTGGCACATCGACAGCCGCGCCAGCAACTGCACGAAGCCGGATGACAACGAGCATTCCTGCTGGGTCCGTCACGGTCGCCCGGAAGATGGCACGCTGCATGTCGACAAGGACGGGAACACCTGTTCGGCAGGCGCGGGCTCGATTGCAGTTCCCGGCTTTCACGGCTTCCTGCATCACGGCGTTCTGAGGTCCTGCTGATGCTGGAGCTCCTCGCCGTTGCACTCAGGAACTGGAAACTAATCGCGCTCGGCACGCTGATCTCGGCGGTGCCGGTCGCCTATCTCGTCGGCCACGGCCGTGGCGACGATGCCGGCTACGACCGTCGCGTCGCTGAAACCGCCGCGGCCGATCTCAAAGCAGAACTCGAAAGGAAGGGCGACAATGCGAAGCTCCGTGGCATGTCCGATTATGATCTTTGTGTTTCTGGCCTGCGCGGGAGCGGCATGCCAGTCGACGCCTGCGAGCAGCTGCGCGGGGTTCCAGTCGAACAGCCTTAGCCCGGCCGGGACGGTGGCGCTGATCGGCGCCGACCGGCCCGGCTATGAGCGCGTGATCGGCAACGATCGGAACGGCCAGCGCCGCAAGTGCTGGAACTAGCAGGGCATGGGCGGGGAACCGATGACGGAAAATGGTGACGATCGAAAGCTGCCGCGCAGGCTCCTCGACCTCGACCCGGAGACGGTAGGATGGTTGGACCGGCTGACTACGGAAGAACGAACGGCGCTGATCTGGGCGGGAAAACTGCCAAGATACAAGCGCGAACGCCTCGACCTGTTTCTCGCCCTGGAGCAGGAGAAATTCCAGGCCGGCTTCAAGATCGTCGAGCTGTGGACGAAGACGGCGTGGGTCGCCAAGACGGCGACAAAGCTGCTGCTGTTCGTGGCCGGCACGCTGGTGGCGCTCAACCAGGTCATGGCCTATTTCGGCGCCTCCGGAGGCAAGCAATGATCCTGAGGCGGTCATGGAACGCCTTATGGCGCAAGGTCGACGTGCCGGTGGCCACGGTGTTCATCACGGCCGCTCTCGCCGGCGTCGGCCTTGCCGTGCTGGTTTCATCGGCGCTGGACAGAGACCCGCCAATCGCGTTCGAGCAGGCGACGGTCCTGACGCCGGAGGTTCCGCAGGGCGGTGTGCTCGATATCCAATACACCGTCGTCCAGAGCCGGCAATGTGCTGCCACGGTCGAGCGCTTCGTGACCGATTCCGAAGGGACCATTCATGTACCCTCGACCTATACGGTCGGCCGGCGCGCGCTGATCGATGCCTATCCGCCCGAAGGCCGCGAGAGCTACCAGCGCTCGGTGACCGTTCCGCTGGCCGCCGCGGTCGGCAAGGCGCGCTACGATGCCCGCTTCTCCTATGTCTGCAACCTCTGGCAAAAGCTGACGGCGCCGCTCGTCGTTCGCGCCCCGCCGGTGGAATTCATAATCACGCCGGCACCGGCACCGCTTGAGCCGCTGACGCCAGAGCAGCCGGCTGGCTGATCCCCTTCAGGGCCGAACTCGCCCGCACCAACTGCCGGTTGGTAGACGCGCAGCGGGCGGCACGCGTAGGATTTCTCACACACCGGGCACACTACCCCCGTCCCACCCCTCGTGCCTGGTGAAACGACTGATCGCCCGCCGTGCCGCAAGGTGCGGCGGGCTTTTTTGCGTTCGCTCAGATAGCTTGCTGCGCATTTCTAAGCTATGGGTCCAGGGATGGATGAGCTTAGCCGTAAACGACCGACGATATTTATCGAAGGGTTGCCCGAGTCCGAGCATGAGATCGCAAGGACATTTTCGCGCCAGCTCTCGGCTCTGCCGCAATTTGTAGACCGCTTCAGGCCAGCGTTGTCGCTGTTCGACTGTTGCGACGCAAAAATAGTGGAACTTCGTGCGCACCGCGATCAAATGAGATCTGAGAACCCAGATCCAGAGGATGACAGGTATGGCCCTGAGTTCTTCGCCGACTCCAAGATCTTCGTCGAATGGATGAACATCGCGGCACGAGATGGCGCTCTCACGATCGGGGATTTGTTGGAGCTCCTTGAGGAGACCCGCACAACAATCAACAAATTCCCCACGGTGTTGGCCCAGATTCAAGGTAGCGGAATCGACGGAGTCTTCGATTTTTTCGACAGCAAATTTCCTGGCGCCAAGCTTATCCGGAATGCTTTCGCTCATCCCTCAACCCTCAGCAACACCCCTGCTGAAATGAGGAGAAACATGCACACAGGCGGAAGCTCCAGGCTTGTTGCAGTTCCCTCGGGCGAGGCATCGTACATGATTTCCGGTATTAGCGGACGAGTTGTGACGGTGACTAAAAACGGCCAGATCCTGGAGTTCGAGATGTCGCAAGAGACGTTCGACACGCTGGCGGCCATCCTGCTCAAGTTCTATCAAGCTCTGGGCCCGGCGGAGACGGAGACGCGCCGGCTTTGGGATGAGTGGCGCGGGTCATTGATCTCGTAAAACAACATTCGAGTGTACCCGCCTCGACTCGCGTCCGGGGCGGCATTTTTGCGTTCTGGGAACCGAAACGTTCAAAGTTTATTGAATCGGGTCTGTTGCGTTGGAGTTTGCATGAGCGGGGCGAGGCTGAAGTTCATCAAGCCGCAAGAGCCGGTGCTGGTCGAAACCCCGCCAGTGAGTGACGACTGGCTCCACGAGATCAAATACGACGGGTTCCGCACGCAACTCATTCTCGATTGGGCCGGCGCTCGGGCACTCACCCGCACCGGCATCGACTGGTCAAAGCGTTACTGGCCGATCGTCGCCGCGGCCGAAAAGCTGAAGGCCACGTCTTTCGTCCTCGACGGCGAGGTGATCGCGCCGGACCCTGACGGCCGGCCGAATTTTCACGAAATGCACTCGCGCATGGCATGGAACGCCGAACTGCTGGCCTTCGTCGCTTTCGACATCATGCACCTCGATGGCAAGGATTTGCGCTCCCTACCGGCGATCGAGCGCAAGGCGATTTTATGGGATCTGGTCAAGCCGGCCGAAGGCATCATCCAGTATAGCCAGCACTTCGAGGGCAGCGGTGCAGAGTTCTTCAAAGCCGTCGAGAAGATGGGCCTGGAGGGCATGGTTTCCAAGCGCCAAGGCAGCCCGTATCGCAGCGGCAAGGCCGAGTCCTGGGTGAAGGCCAAATGCTGGGAGATCGGCGATTTCGAACTGCTCGGCATCAAGCGGGAGCGGGGCAAGGAAACCAAGGCGATCATGGCGCGGGATGGCCGCTACGCAGGCTCTGCGACCATCGCGCTGCCGAAGGGTGTCCGGGAGCGGCTTTGGCAGCGCGTTCAGAAGGGCAGGGCTCCGGCCGGCCTTCCAACTGCTGTTGCCGATGGCGAGGTCGAGTGGGTGGAGCGCGGCATCATCGGCCGGGTGAAGTTTCTTCGCGGCGAACCGAAGCTTCGGCATGCCTCGCTTCAGGATTTCAGGGACGAGGATTGAGGGCAAGGCAGGCCCGCGGTATATCGACCGGATGGCGAAAGGCTGGACACCGCAATCATTGATCGACGGCAAGATGCGGCTCATCGCGTTCTGCCACAATCCAAAATGCCACCACAATCAGGCGCTCGACCTGGAGGCGATCAAGGCCAAGCTCGGTCCGGACGCGCCAGCGATGTCGGATGACCTCATTCCAAAGCTGAAATGCGCCAGGTGCGGCGGCAAGCAGGTCGGTCTGACCTACACTCCCGACTACGACGAGATGAAACGCGTGGACGTGAATGCTTATCGAAAGGCGAGGGAAGGGCGCTGACTGCGCCCTGATAACACTTCAGCTTGCGGCGTGACGATGCCGAGTAGCGCCAGGGATCGCCGCCAAGGATCTTTTAAGGTTTCCAATTCTAGGCGGAACGTTGCGGAAACCGATCTTGGAAACCGGCCATCCAAGCGACTGAATTTGTTACCTATCGTAGGAACCGCTTGTTAACTCAGTTTCGCTCATAGTTTTTCCAAATTCTATTGCCGGCCGGGGAGATTGCCGATTGTCGCGCATCGCGCAACCTTTTGACAGCAGGCAATGGAGCCTTATTGCTTCGGCCAGCGCCCAGGCTGCGGTCAAGGTCGCGATCGTGCTGGTCGCCTTGCCGCTTGCCGCCTGCGGTGCCGGCGGCTTCAGTTTGGAGCAGGCGGAGGTCGACCGTACGATCCTGACCAGCAGCACGCCTGCTGCTGCCTCAGCGATCGATCAGGATCGCGCCTCGGACCAGGCGACGATCCGCAACGCGGTGTCTTCCGCCGACATCCAGGAACTTGGCGGGCAGGCCGTTCCCTGGGCGAATTCCGATACCGGTTCGCGCGGCTCGATCACCGAACTGGCGGAGTCCAGGGACAACGGCCAGCTTTGCCGCCGCTTCACCGCGTCGCGCGAAAGCTTCGACGGCGTCGCCCTGTTCAAGGGCGAGGTGTGCCTGGCCGGCGCGGGCGCCTGGCGGATGCAGGACTTCAAAGCGCTCTGATTTTCCGCCATCATATGACCGCGCGCCACTGGAATTTCTTCCTATGCGAGCGCATATAGATGGCAATCGTGGACTCACTCCTTCTCCAGGGCAGGAAGCATGCGCGACCCCTATGAGGTGCTGGGCGTTGCCAAGAACGCATCGGCCAAGGACATAAAATCGGCGTACCGCAAACTCGCCAAGGAGTATCATCCGGACCAGAATCCGGATCCCAAGGCGAAGGAGCGGTTTGCCGCGGCCAATCAGGCTTACGAGATCGTCGGCGACGAGAAGAACCGTGCGGCTTTCGACCGCGGCGAGATCGACGCCGACGGCAAGCCGCGTTTCCAGGGCTTCGAGGGTGCCGCGGGCGGCGCCGATCCGTTCGCCGGCTTCCGTCGGCAGCAAGGACCGGGCGGCTCGCGCTTCGAGTTTCGCTCAAGCCGTCCGGGCGGCGACCCGTTCGACGGCAACAGCGACATTTTCAGCCAGATTTTCGGCGAGACCTTCTCTCGCGGTGCCGGTACGGGCACCGGCCGGCAGGCGCCGTCCGGCGCCGACCTGAACGTGACGCTCGACGTCACCATCGAGGAAGCGGCGACCGCGGAGAAGGTGACGGCGATGTTCCCCGACGGACGCAAGGTCGCCGTCAAGCTGCCAGCCTATGTCGAGGACGGCCAGACCATCCGGCTGAAGGGCCAGGGCGAGCAAGGGCCGGGACAGCCGGGCGACGCGCTGGTCAAAATCCGCTTCCGGCGGCATCCGCGCTATCGTATCGAAGGCCGCGACCTCCATGCCGACCTGCCGGTTGCACTGGCGGATGCCGTGCTGGGCGCCAAGGTGGCGGTCGAAACGCCGACCGGCAGGCTTGCGGTCAATGTTCCCGCCTGGTCGAGCTCGGACAAGGTCCTGCGGCTGAAGGGCAGGGGCCTGCCGGAAAAAGTCGGCGGTCACGGCGATCTTTACGCGCATGTGCGGCTGATGCTGCCCGAAGGTGGCGACAGCGATCTCGAAGCGCTGATGCGCAACCGGAAACGCTAGCGCATGACCCCCTAAAATCGAAGGCCGGCGTCGCAAAAAAGGGAATCGATTTTCGGAAAAGATCATGCGCAAGGTTAGGTGCTACGGCGTCCTTTGTGCGTCCAAAGGGACGCGCAGCGCTGTGGAGCGATGCTTTTGTCCCCTGAACTGTTCCGTGTTGAGCGCTTGAAGGGGCTCTGTGCCTGTGCGATAGCCACTCCACAAAGCAGAAGATATTGCGGAGAGTGCTCACATGGCGGGTGGACAAGGCATTATGGCCGGCAAGCGCGGGCTTGTGCTTGGCGTCGCGAACAATCGGTCGATCGCCTATGGCATAGCCAAGGCCTGCGTCGACCACGGCGCCGAGATCGCGCTGACCTATCAGGGCGAGGCGTTCAAGAAGCGCGTCGAGCCGCTGGCGGCGGAACTCAACGCCCATGTCGCCGGCCATTGCGACGTGACCGATCCCGCAACGCTGGATGCGGTGTTCGACGACATCGCCAAGCATTGGGGCAAGCTCGATTTCCTCGTCCACGCCATCGCCTTTTCCGACAAGGACGAACTGACAGGCCGCTATGTCGAGACGACGCGCGACAATTTCCTGCGCACCATGGACATTTCCGTGTATTCCTTCACCACTATCGCCAAGCGCGCCGAGGCGCTGATGCGCGAGGGCGGCTCGCTGCTGACGCTGACCTATTATGGCGCGGAAAAGGTGATGCCGCACTACAACGTAATGGGCGTCGCCAAGGCGGCGCTCGAAGCCAGCGTGCGCTATCTGGCCGTCGACCTTGGCGCCAGGAAGATCCGCGTCAACGCCATCTCGGCCGGGCCGATCAAGACGCTTGCGGCCTCCGGCATCGGCGATTTCCGCTACATCCTGAAGTGGAACGAATACAATTCGCCGCTGAAGCAGACGGTCACTCAGGAGGAAGTCGGCGATTCAGCCGTCTATTTCCTGTCCAACCTTTCACGCGGCGTCACCGGCGAGATCCACCATGTCGATTCCGGTTACCATGTCGTCGGCATGAAGGCAGTCGACGCACCTGATATTTCGACCGTCAAGGAATAGACCCGCCTCGAATATACTCTCCCGCCTCCAGCCTGCTCTCGACCGCTCTCCGGATGACCTAATGTTTCCGCTCGTCTACATCGCGCGCCATGGCCAGACGGTGTGGAACGCCGAGTCCCGGCTGCAAGGACAGGCCGACACCGATCTCAACCCGCTCGGCCGCGAGCAGGCGACCCGCAATGGCCATCTGCTGGCCGAATTCGTTCATAACCCCGAAGATTTCGATTTTGTCGCCAGCCCGATGCGGCGAACGCGTGAGACCATGGAACGCATTCGCATGGCGATGGGGCTCGATCCCCAAGCTTACCGCACGGATCCGCGCCTTGTGGAAATGAGTTTCGGCGACTGGCAGGGTTTCACCTTTCCCGAACTCGAGGCCCGGCATCTGGGCTCGCGCAGGGAGAGGGGCTTCGACAAATGGAATTTCCTGCCGCCCGGGCAGGGCGCCGAAAGCTATCAAATGCTGCTCGAACGGGTAAAGCCGTGGTTCGACGCGCTGGACCGCCAGACGGTCTGCGTGACCCATGGCGGCGTCGTGCGCGCCCTGTTCCGCATGGTGCTGGGAATGCCCGAGAAAGAAGCCGCAAACCTGAATGTGCCGCAGGATCGCTTGCTCAGACTGGAGGGACGACGCCTGGAGTGGCTCTAAGGGTCGAAACCCAATCACTCTGAACGACCGTGTTCAGCTTCTCCGACATTGAGTGCCACTCGAGACGACGCAAAGTTGACCCGAAGCAGCCATTACCAAGTCAGAACGCCCTCTCAAAGGCCGCCATTCCGGAGAAGCGGGCGGCGGTTGGCGGCCAGTCCCCGTACGGCCTCTCCCAGGCGGATGCGGTCCCGCTCTGCTTTCAAATCAGGGCCGCCAGGCAAGCTCCACTTCCTGCACATGCTCAAGCGGATTGTCGGACGCTCGGTTGCTCGGTCGCTTCATGTCTGTTGAGCGTCCTTCTAGCCAGCCGCCATTTCGCTAAACAGCCAATCGCGGAACGCCTTGACCTTTCTCTGCCGCAGCGCGCCGTCCGGATAGACAACGTAATATTTCGACCTCGACTTCAGCGCCAGGCCGAAGGGACGCACGAGCCGTCCGGCCGCCAAGTCGGCGGAGACGAGCGCGCTCCTGCCCAGCAGCACACCTTCGCTGTGCACCGCCGCCTCGACGGCGTAGGTGGCGGAATCGAAACTCACGCCACTGTTCGGATTGATGCCGTCAACGCCGGCGTGCTGCAGCCACGTCGCCCAGTCGATGCGAAAGTTGTCGTGGATGAGCGTGTGGTATTTCAAGTCGCTTGGCGACCGGAGCGGATGTTCTCCCTTCAGCAACTCCGGACTGCAGACGGGAGAGACCTCTTCCTCGGCCAAGAGCTCCGACACCACCCCTTCATAGCCGCCCGCGCCATAGCGGATCGCGATGTCTATTCCGTCCCTGATGAAATCCGCGAGCACGCCGGACGTGGATAGCCGTACGTCGACGTCGCGATTCTCCCGGTGGAACCGGTAGAGCCTCGGCACCAGCCAGCGGCCGGCAAAGCCGTCCGACGTGCTGACAGTGAGGACGCCTGCCGATCGGGGTGCCGTGGCGACGATCGTTGCCGCGCCGATCCGATCCAATGCCGCGCCGATTTCCGCGGCATAGGCGGCGCCTGCGGGCGTGAGGCGCACGGACCGCGTTCCTCGTTCGAAGAGCCGAATGCCGAGCCTTTCCTCTAGGTTGCGAACGGCGCGACTGATCGCCCCATGCGTCAGGTTCAACTCGGCCGCCGCTTTCGTGAAGCTCAGGTGACGAGCCGCTGCGTCGAAGGCGGGAAGAGTGGTCAAAGGGGGAAGTCTGCGCGGCATCGCTTACCTGTGAGTGATAGTCACATGTGATGCACGAATATTCGGTTGTCGTCCAGTCGGGATGCGCGCAAGTTGAGGCCTACGGAAACGCAATTTTTAGTTTCTTTCGACAACGACACAACAGATTAAAGGAACACGCTGTGAGCAATATTCATGCATACATGGACGCCTGTGATCGAATGGCACCGGCGTCTCAGCGCACCCCCATGGACGCAGTCGTATCCCTGTGCCTCTCGGCGGCGCACCTTGCCACCCGCCTGTTCGCCGGCTTCCAGCACCGCTGGACGATACAGCGCATTGCGCGCTTTTCGGATCATCGCCTCCAGGACATGGGCTTCGAGCGGGACTGGGACGGGTCAATCATCCGCAGGCAGCGACAGCCGGGGCGGCGCCGATAATTTCCAATTACTGAAGGAGAAACGATATGAAGATCTATCCCCATCTCTGGTTCGCTTCGCAGGCTGAGGAGGCCATGAGATTCTACACCTCCGTGTTCAAGGACTCGAAGGTCCTGGGAAGCACCGACCTTCCCGATCCCGAGCTGTCGGTTGTCCGGTTCGAACTGGCCGGTCTGCCGGTGGCTGCCCTCAATGCCCACTCCCATGCACCATACAACGAGGCGTTCTCCTTCCTTGTGGAGACCGAGGACCAGGCGGAAACCGATTACTACTGGAATGCACTGACGGCCGGGGGCGGCAAGGAGCAGCCATGTGGATGGCTGACGGACAAGTTCGGCGTCTACTGGCAAGTCACACCCAAGGCATTGCTGCAAATGCTGGGCGATCCCGACAGGGACAAAGCCGGGCGGGTTCTTCAGGCGATGTACAAGATGAAGAAGATCGTCATCGCGGACCTGGAGGGCGCTTACCGGGGCTAACGACCTCGCAAGCCGGCCAAAGCAGAGGAGGGCAGCGCTTTGCCTGTAGCCGACAGTGCGATACGAGGAGCCTCTGCAGTGGGTGGGTCCATGCTGCTTTAACTGAGGGACGAGCTCAATTGCGCGAACGTATGCTCGAGATCGACGGGGGGCTGCTCCTAACCCTCGATGCTCTTCTGAAGGAACTGAACGTCACCCATGCCGCAACTCGGCTCGGCATCACGCAGCCCGCTCTTTCCGCTCGTTTGCTTCGGCTGAGGCAGTTGTTTGGCGACCAACTCCTGATCCCGGCATCATCCGGCCGCGGGATGGTGCCGACGCCGCACGCCGCCGCGCTCCAGCCCGAACTCGCCAAGCTGATCGAGCGATTGCGCGAGTTCGCCAACGTGGCACAGTTCTTCGACCCCGCCACCAGCCGGCGCGTCTTCCGGATCGCGGCAACGGACAATCCGGCGGCCATCCTCGCACCGGAGCTCATCCCTTTCCTGAAAGCGAAGGCACCTCACATCCGCCTCGCTTTTGTGCTTCCGGACAAAGCCCGGATCGCCGCTCACCTAGAGCAGGGTGACATCGACCTCTTCATCGGCGCGGCCGAGGATGTAGCGAGTGGACTGATCGGAAGGACGCTGTTCGACGAAGCGTTCGTCACGGCACAGCGCAAGGATCATCCAAGGGGTAGCAGGCCCTTCGATCTGGATGAGTTCTGCTCGCTTGACCACCTGCTGATCTCGACCAGCGGAGGCAGCTTCTCCGGCATGATCGACGACGCGCTGGCCGCCCTCGGACGTGAGCGCCGGGTCTCGGTCTCAATCCAGAGCTATGCGCTTGCCCCTTTGGTGCTGATGGGCAGCGACTGCATCTGCACTCTGCCGCGCCGTTTCCTGCAACGCTTCACCACGTCGCTCGATCTCTTCGAGCCTCCCCTGGCCCTCGCCAAGTTCCAGATGTCCGCCTTCTGGCATCAGCGCATGAGCGGCGATCCCGCTCATGGCTGGTTGCGTGAACAGGTGTTTCAGACGGCGCGAACCCAAGGCCGCTGAGCGGGCCTGGTGATCGCTTGCCCCTTGCGGCCTCGGCCCTTAGCCTACTGCCCTTGGCTTCCTTCACGGTTCCGGTACTCGGCCGGATGCCAAGTGAACGAGCCGCCGCCCTCGGCGCGGATGTGCCCGACGCCGGGAAACGGAAGATGAGGCGCGGCAACGAGTTGGCGAGCGTCCGCAAAGGCCGAAAAGGTTTTCTGCCGCTCGGCCGCCGCTTCTCCTGGGTTCACGTCATATACGATGGTGACAGCTGGATCGGGAAACTGCACGGCCGCGACGTGGATGACGTCGCCGATAAATGCGATCGAATGCCCCTTGCTTGACACCGTGAAGAAAGCGCTGCCAGGCGTGTGACCGGGATGCAGCGTTGCCACGATTCCCGGGAGGATTGCTTCGTGATCGGAGAACGTCCTGACCTTGCCCGCCCGCTGATAGACGCCGATCGTCTTTTCGGCTTCGTCGAAGTACTGGCGGGCGTAGCCTGTCTTTTCCGAGTTCGACGTGTCCAGGAAGAAGGTGAGATCGGGTGCTCCGACGTGAACCGTTGCATTGTCGAAGACCGGCTTGCCGTCGGCGACAAGGCCACCCGTATGGTCGGTGTGGATATGAGTGATGAGGATGTCTGTGATGTCCTGCGGCATGACACCGATGCTGGCGAGGCTGTCGCGCAGCTTCCCGCCGTAGCCTGGCCCGAAGAGTTGACCCGAACCCGTGTCGACAAGGGTGAGCCGCTCGCCATCCCGTATCAGGAAGCCGTTGATAGAAGCTTCCACCGGGTTGGACAGGAAGGCGTGGTTGAGGTGCTCGTCGACCTCCGCAGGTGATGTCCCTGTCAGGAGGGCGTGCAGGTCCTGCGGAACGGTGCCGTCGGACAAAGCAATGATACCGAGGTCGCCGAGCGGAAACATGTAAGTGTCAGTGGTTTGCGAGTAAGCGCCAGTGGCGGTGGGAGCCGCGCTTTCGGACAAAGCCGGCGCGGCCACGCCGAGGAGCAGGCTTATGGCGGTCGAGGCGAGAAGGATACGGAAGGTCATGATTGCGGAGGTCCTGATCAGTTGTGATTGTCTGTGGACCTTAGTTACGGGTTGTGCGCTTCGGATTGAAATTCGATCGCTGGATCGGACCTATCGACGAGCCTTATACCTCTCGAAGCGAAAGCACTCGGAGACCGGTCGCGTGGATGCTTTCTGC
This sequence comes from Mesorhizobium sp. M5C.F.Cr.IN.023.01.1.1, assembly GCF_003997585.1. NCBI lineage: Bacteria > Pseudomonadati > Pseudomonadota > Alphaproteobacteria > Hyphomicrobiales > Phyllobacteriaceae > Mesorhizobium > Mesorhizobium sp. M5C.F.Cr.IN.023.01.1.1. Next base: position 25,946 of record NZ_RZSU01000049.1, read on the forward strand.
CGGCGCACGGCGCGCAATCACTGAGGCGAGATTGCTGAACTCCTATATGAACAGACCGTCTGTCCGAGCACGCACGTGGCAAGAAACCAAAAGGATGGTGAGCAAGTTGAACCGGGCGCTGCGCGGTTGGGCGAACTACTTCTCAGTAGGAGCACCGGCAAGGCGTATCGTCCACTCGACGGCTCCACCGCAGTGCGGTGCGCCGGTAGTTCAGCTTCAAACAAGGCAAGGCGAAGCAAGGGCGGATCATGCTCAAACGGACGTCATCCGCGCCTTTGGGGATGGGGAGCTGGAATGACTCTATTCGGCTGAATCGCTGTCCGGCAATTGCATGTCGGTGATGACGTTCTCGCCGTTTGTCTCGTCGTAGGCGATCACGATATCCATGCCGGGTTTCAGCGCGTCGAGATCGGTTTCGGCGTTCAGCTTGTAGGATTTGCCGTCGTCGAGTGTCAGCGTCAACGTGTCCTTATCGACCTCTTTGATCAGGCCTTCGGTTTGGCCGGCGAAGGCGGCGGTGGAAATCAGCAACATGGCGGCAACGGCGCCGATTAGGATACGCATCATCGTCCTCTTATCATTGCGCCGGCACGGTGGCGGCGGGTGTTCAACAGACGGATCGAAGGAAGCAGAAACCAACCGAATGTGTCAAAACTAAATCCGCCAGATCACAGTTTGACCACTGCCGAAAACGCCAATAGAACGCAGGCTACAGCGCCGCGCGTCCCGTTGGACGCGCGCAGGACGCTGTAGCACTTTGATTTTGCGCATGACCCTGAAGATCGCTCCGATTTTCGGGTCATGCGCTAAGCCGGCTCCATGCCGGCAGGGCTGGTTTTCATGTCTCACAATACGTTTGGCCACCTTTTCCGCGTCACCACCTGGGGCGAAAGCCATGGCGCAGCGCTCGGCTGCGTGGTCGACGGCTGTCCGCCCGGCATCCGCTTCACGCGCTCGGAGGTCCAGGCCGACCTCGACAAGCGCCGTCCGGGTCAATCCCGTTTTGTGACGCAGCGTCGCGAACCCGACGAGGTCAAGATCCTGTCCGGCTTCATCATGGATGAGGACGGCGAGACCATGATCACCACCGGCACGCCGGTGTCGATGCTGATCGAGAACGTCGACCAGCGCTCCAAGGACTATGGCGAGATCGCCCGCCAGTACCGGCCTGGTCATGCCGATTACACCTACGATGCCAAATACGGCCTGCGCGATTATCGCGGTGGCGGCCGGTCTTCGGCCCGCGAGACGGCGGCGCGAGTGGCGGCCGGCGCCTTGGCCCGCAAGGTCGTGCCCGGTATGGTCGTGCGCGGTGCGCTGGTGTCGATGGGAGAGAAATCGATCGACCGCGCCAACTGGAACTGGAATTTCGTTGGCGACGCCGAAAATCCGTTCTTCACGCCCGACCCGGCATCGGTCGCCGTCTTCACCGCGTATCTTGACGGCATCCGCAAGGCGGGTTCCTCGGTCGGCGCGGTGATCGAGATCGTCGCCGACGGCGTTCCGGCAGGCCTCGGCGCGCCGATCTATGCCAAGCTCGACCAGGACATTGCTTCGGGCCTGATGTCGATCAATGCCGTCAAGGGTGTCGAGATCGGTAATGGCTTCGAGGCAGCCCGCATCACCGGCGAAGAGAATGCCGACGAGATGCGCATGGGCAATGACGGCAAGCCGGTCTTCCTCTCCAATAATGCGGGCGGCATCCTCGGCGGCATCTCGACCGGCCAGGCGATCGTCGCGCGCTTTGCCGTCAAGCCGACCTCGTCGATCCTGACCCCGCGAAAGTCGATCGACAAGGACGGCAACGACGTCGAGATCATGACCAAGGGCCGGCACGACCCGTGCGTTGGCATCCGCGCGGTGCCGATCGGCGAGGCGATGGTTGCCTGCGCGATCGCCGATCACTATCTACGGCACAGGGGACAGACAGGAAGGGCAGTAGGGGAGTAAGGCAGTAGGGGAGTATGTTACGCAGCTCCCGCGACAGCAATTTTTCCTTTTCCCTACTCCCGTACTGCCCTATTCCCCTAATCCCCTGCGAGTGAAACGAGCGCTTATGCCTTACGACCAGAAGAAGATCGTCGAAGCCCTGCGCGCGTTCGAACGCGGCGAAATCGTAGTCGTCATGGACGATGACGGGCGCGAGAACGAGGGCGATCTGATCGTCGCCGCCGTCCATTGCACGCCGGAAAAGATGGCGTTTATCGTCCGCAACACCTCCGGTATCGTCTGCACGCCGATGCCGCGCGAGGAAGCCAAGCGCCTGAATCTTTCGCCGATGGTCGCCGACAATGACTCGGCCCACACCACAGCCTTCACCGTCAGCGTCGATTTCAAGCACGGCACGACGACGGGCATTTCGGCCGACGACCGCACATTGACCGTGCGCAATCTCGCCAACGGCAATGTCGGCGCCTCCGATTTCGTCCGCCCCGGCCACATCTTTCCGCTGATTGCGCGCGAAGGCGGCGTGCTGATGCGTTCGGGCCATACCGAAGCCGCGGTCGATTTGTGCAAGCTTGCCGGCTTGCCGCCGGTCGGTGTTATTTCCGAGCTGGTCAATGATGATGGCACTGTGATGCGCGGCCCCCAGGTTCAGGCTTTCGCCGAAAAGAACGGCTTGAAGCAGATTTCGGTCGCCGACCTCATTGCCTACCGCCAGCGCAAGGAAACGCTGGTCGAGCGTGTTGCCTGTTCTGCCATCGACACGCCTGGCGGCAGGGCGCAGGTCTTCACCTACACGCTGCCGTGGGATTCTATGCATCATGTGGCGATCGTCTTCGGCGACATCCGCGACGGCGAGGAAGTGCCGGTGCGGCTGCATTCCGAGGACGTTGTGACGGACGTCTTCGGAACCAGCCACAGGCTGGACGGCATCATGAAATCGATGGGCGAGCGCCGGCGCGGCGTCATTGTCTATCTGCGTGAAGGCTCCGTCGGCGTCGCCCATCAGGAGCGCAACCGGCCAGCTGCCGGCGACCGCGAGGACCATGAAGAGGCGCGCCGCCGCGAAAGCGAATGGCGCGAGATCGGTCTTGGCGCCCAGATCCTGAAGGATCTCGGCATTTCGTCGATCAACCTGATCGCCTCGCGCGAACGCCACTATGTCGGCCTTGAAGGTTTCGGCATCCACATCGCCAAGACCGAGATTCTTTAGGCTACTGGAGGCAATTGAGATGAGCTTCGAGGCATATCTCGGTTGTTATAAGGATGGGGAGCAGGGCTATTTCCCCACATCGATCGTAGAGGACGCCTTCGCGCCGTTCATCACCAGGCGTGAGCCTGAATTCTCATGCTGGGTCGTCACCTACGAGGTCTCGCCGACCCTTGCTCAAGCCGACCTCTATCTCAACCTTGATCCTGATGACGCGTCGCGATGTTCCGGCTTCACCGTCGCGCGGCCGCCAGATGATCCGCGTCTCTGCAAAGCGTTGTGGGAGATTCTGCGTGTCACCAATTCTGCCGTTTATTGCGCTGGAGAGTGCCCGCCAATGGTTGGCGCGCTGAAACCATACCCCATCTGAACCCGGATATGGTCGAGGCATTGGGGGTCCTGTTGTCGTCGTTGACGGGGACGAGATTCGCAACCGGCTTGAATAGTCCTAAAAAGCCGGGCTTCTTCAAAGAGAACTGCGTCCGGTCCGTGAGCTGGACCGGGCGCGTGTGCTGCTATTCCGCGGGAACGGCGGCTGCGTCGCATCCGTCCAGCTCGCATGTGTGGATGGCCAGACTCCGCTGACCGGCGAGCACCGTGACCAGCGCGATTGTGCCCGCCGTCACCGACACCAGGAACCCGCTCTGTGCGCCGAAGGCGTCCACCACCCATCCGGCGGCGAAGGAGCCGAGCGCCATGCCGATGCCTATGCCGGTCATGACCCAGGTGACGCCCTCGGTCAGCATCGCCTCCGGCACGCGCCGCTCGATCAGGCCGAATGCCGTGATGAAGGTCGGCGAGATCGCCACACCGCTAACGAAGACGGCCAGTGCCAGAAGAGGCACCGTGTCGGCGACGAGCAGCGGCAGCGTGGTGAGCGCGATGATGGCGATCGCGATGGCAAGCTGAATTTGCAGCGGTGTTTTCAGGTTCAGGGCGCCGATCATGATGCCGACGACGAACGATCCGAGGGCGTAGACGCCGATGACGAGGCTGGCGGCGCCCGGCTGGCCGAGCGCCTTGGTGATTGCCACGGTGCTCACCTCAGTGGTTGCGAAGGTCGCGCCGATGAAGATCAGGGCCAAGGTGATGATTTGGACCGGCCGCAGGCGGATTGCCGAGCCGCGCGAGCCTTGGTCGACCGGTCGCACTCGCGGCTCGGTCGAGCGCTGCAGGATGAAGGCTGTCGAGCCGAAGGCGAGGAACAACGTGCTCGCCAACATTCCCGCTTCCGGGAAAAGGGCGACGCTCAGGCCCACCGATAGCGATGCCCCGGCGATGTAGACCAGCTCGTCCGCCGCCGACTCGAAAGCGAACGCGGTGTTCATCTCGGGCCGATCCCGGAAGAGCTCTGTCCAGCGCGCGCGCACCATTGCCGGGATGCTGGGCATTGCGGCGGCCAGCAGCGCTGACACGAATAGCGTCCATATCGGCCAGTCCTGATTGGCCGCCGCAACCAGCACCAGGAAAGCGAGCACGGAAATAACAGTGGTGGGCACCACAATCCGCGCCTGGCCGAGGCGGTCCACTAGCCGCGATATCTGCGGCGCGACGAAAGCATTGGCCAGCGCATATGTCGCTGAGACGGCGCCGGCCAGCCAGTACTCGCCGTGCGTCTGCGACAGCATCGCGACGATCCCGATCGGAGCCATGGCCATCGGCATCCGGGCAACGAAGCCTGCGGCGGCGAAGCCCTTGGCTCCTCTTGCCTGGAAGATTTCGCGATAGGGATTGGGCATGAGAATACTCCTGGATTCTTGAAGTCGAGCCACTTATATACGCGGCGTATGCAAACCAGATAGTGACATACGACGCGTATGTCAATTGATATACGAGACGTATGTGAAGGAATGAGCAATGGCGCACAAACCGCGCAAGGAAATGATCGCCGAGACCCGCGCCAAATTGGTCGCGGCGGCGCGCCATGCCTTTGGCACAGTCGGCTATGCCGAAGCGTCGATGGACGACTTCACCGCATCGGCCGGGCTGACGCGTGGCGCGCTTTATCATCACTTCGGCGACAAGAAGGGCCTTCTCCAAGCGGTCATCGCCGAGATCGACGCGGAAATGTTGGCCCGGCTGAAGATCGTTTCGGCCAGGGCGGACACTCTCTGGCAGGGCTTTGTCGACGAATGCACCGCCTATATCGAGATGGCGCTGGAGCCGGAGATTCAGCGTATTGTCCTTCGCGATGGGCCGGCGGTGCTCGGCGATCCCTCACAATGGCCGAGCCAGAATGAGTGCATCCGCTCGATGAGCGAGAACCTTCAAAAGCTGAGGGACGAGGGGACCATCGTTGCCGTTGATCCCGAAGCCGCAGCAAGGTTGATCAGCGGCGCCTCGCTACATGCCGCGCAGTGGATCGCAAATTCGGAGGATCCCGAAGCGACGTCGAAAAAGGCGGTGAAGGCATTCAACGTGCTTTTGGAGGGGCTGCTCAAGCAAGGCCGCAGGATTGGCCGTCCGCAAGCACCGGCTGAGATCGACAAATCGCTGGCCTGAGTCTGTTTCAAGACCTTCGAAGCCAAGGCGCGCGGCAATGGCTCGCGCTGGACCCAACCAGCACCCAACATCTAAACCCTGTTGAACGTCTGCCTTTGGCCGTTCCAAAACATGGTCAAAGCCGGTGAGCGCGCCTATATCGGGGGCATGGTCACAAGGCTTTACACTCACCCGATCTTTCTCGAACACATAACGCCGCCCGGTCATCCGGAGCGGCCCGACCGATTGCGCGCCATCGAACGCGTGCTCGACGACGAGGCCTTTGCGGCCCTTGATCGTGCCGAGGCGCCGGAAGGCGACGAGGCCACCATCCTCTACGCACATCCGCAGGAATTCGTCGAGCGGGTCCGCGCTACGATACCGGACACCGGTATCGCCCGCGTCGACGCCGACACCACCGCCAGCCCGAAAAGCTGGCAGGCGGCTGTGACGGCGATCGGTGCCGCCAACGCGGCCGTCGACGATGTCTTTCGGGGCAACGCCGCCAATGTCTTTGTCGCCGCCCGGCCGCCCGGCCATCACGCCGAAAAGACGACGTCCATGGGCTTCTGCTTGTTCAACACGGCGGCGATCGCGGCGCGCTACGCGCAAAGGCAGCACCAGGCCGAGCGCGTGGCCATCGTCGACTGGGACGTCCACCACGGCAATGGCACGCAAGATATTTTCTGGGACGATCCGTCGGTGCTCTATTGCTCGACGCACCAGATGCCGCTTTACCCAGGGACCGGGGCCATGAGCGAAACCGGCGCCGGCAACATCGTCAACGCGCCGCTGGCGCCGCAAACCGGCAGCGAGGGTTTCCGCGACGCTTTCCTGTCGCGCATCTTGCCGGCGCTCGACAATTTCGCGCCCGACCTCATCATAATTTCCGCCGGTTTCGATGCGCACCACCGCGATCCGCTGGCCGAGATCAACCTGACCGAAGGCGATTTCGACTGGGCAACCGGCCAGTTGATGAAGCGGGCCGGTCGCCACAGCGACAACCGGCTCGTCAGCCTGCTCGAGGGCGGCTACGATCTGCAGGGATTGGCATTTTCGGTCGCCGCCCATGTCGGGCGACTGATGAAAGGATAGACGATGGCTGGTGAGACCAACGAAGACGTTAAGGCAATGAGCTTCGAGCAGGCGCTCGACGCGCTGGAGAAAATCGTCGATGATCTGGAGCGCGGTGACGTGCCGCTCGACCAGTCGATCCGCATCTATGAGCGCGGCGAGGCACTGAAGGTCCATTGCGATCGGCTGCTCAAGGCGGCCGAGGACAAGGTCGAAAAGATCAGGCTTTCGCGCGACGGTAAGCCGGTGGGGACAGAGCCGCTGGACGCGGAGTAAAGCACGGTCTCGAACGACAATTTCGCCTCGCGGCTTTTGGATATGATCATGATTGAGGATAAAATTCATCCCGTTTGAAAACGGCTCCAGGACGATAGGAGATTGCGAACGATGTGCAGAAACATCAAGACCCTGTTCAATTTCGATCCGCCGGCAACCAATGACGAGGTCCGCGATGCCGCACTCCAGTTTGTCCGCAAGCTGAGCGGAACGACGCGGCCGTCGAAACAGAACCAGCATGCGTTCGACCACGCCGTCGAGGCCATAGCCGCGTCGGCGCGCGAATTGCTAGACAGCCTCGAGACGACACAGCATCCGCGCAATCGCGAAGAGGTGGCGGCCAAGGCGAAAGCCAAGTCTGCACTCCGCTTCGCCTGAGGAAGACCGCATGAGCTTCTTCCCCGGAAACGACCCTCTGCCCGGTGACGCCTTCGCCAGCGACCAGATCGAACTGATGGTCATTCCGAACGCCAAGGACATTGGCGGCTTTCAGGTTCGGCGTGCCTTGCCAACCGCCAGGCGCCGGCTGGTAGGCCCCTTCATCTTCTTCGATCGCATGGGCCCGGCGATTTTGCGGGCCGGCCAGGCGCTCGATGTCCGTCCGCATCCCCATATCGGCCTGTCGACGGTGACTTACCTGTTCGACGGCAAGATCAGACATCGCGATTCGCTCGGCACCGAAATGGTAATCCAGCCCGGTGACGTGAATTTGATGACCGCCGGCCGCGGTATCGTCCATTCCGAGCGTACGCCACAGGAGCTGCGCGGCGCGCCGATGTCGGTTTCCGGCCTGCAGACATGGCTGGCGCTGCCCGACGATAAGGAGGAGGTCGAACCGATCTTCGAGAATACGGCGGCCATGCGTCTGCCCGAAATCGACGCCGAAGGCATCAGCGGGCGCGTCGTCATCGGCGCCTTTTCCGGGCTGCGGTCTCCGGTCGTGACCGCTTCGGACACGCTCTATGCAGACCTCAGCCTGGCGCCCGAGGCCAGCGTGAAAATCCCTGCCGATGCCGAGGAGCGCGCCATCTATACGTTGGAAGGCGAGGTTTCGATCTCCGGCGACCGCTTTCCGGCAGAGCGGCTGCTGGTGTTCCGGCCAGATGACGAGATCGTCGTGTCCTCGGAAGGTGGAGCGCATTTCATGCTGTTCGGCGGCGCCTCGCTCGGCTCAAAGCGCTACATCTGGTGGAATTTCGTGTCATCGTCGAAGGAACGCATCGAACAGGCGAAAGAAGAGTGGAAGACAGGCCGCTTCGATATCGTTCCTGGAGATGAAGAAGAGTTCATTCCGCTGCCGGACAATTAGAGCGCCGCGCGTCCTTTTGGATGCGTTAAGGAAACCCTAACACTTTGAATCTACGCCGCGTCACTCGCACGCATTTACATTCGCCGGCCAGCGGCCTATTTCGCACGTGGATAAAAAGCAGGCCCTACCACCAGTGAACGCAAAGCTCCATACGCCACTTCTCGACAAGGTCCGCATCCCGGCCGACCTCAGGACGCTTGACGAACGTGATCTGCCGCAGTTGGCATCGGAGCTTCGCACCGAGTTGATCGACGCCGTGTCCCACACCGGCGGACATCTCGGTGCTGGCCTTGGCGTGGTCGAACTGACGGTGGCATTGCACTATGTCTTCAACACGCCAGACGACCGGCTGATCTGGGATGTCGGTCACCAGGCCTATCCGCACAAGATCCTGACCGGCCGCCGCGACCGTATCCGCACGCTGCGGCAAGAGGGCGGCCTGTCCGGTTTCACCCAGCGCGCCGAGAGCGAATACGATCCGTTCGGCGCCGCCCACTCCTCGACCTCTATTTCCGCCGGCCTCGGCATGGCAATGGCACGCGATCTCTCCGGTGGCCGTAACAATGTCATTGCCGTTATCGGCGACGGCGCCATGTCGGCCGGCATGGCCTATGAGGCGATGAACAATGCTGGCGCGCTCGATGCCCGTCTGATCGTCATCCTCAACGACAACGACATGTCGATCGCTCCGCCGACTGGCGCAATGAGTGCCTATCTGGCCCGCCTTGCGTCGGGCAAGGCCTATCTGGGCTTGCGCGATTTCGGCAAGAAGCTGACGTCCTATCTCGGCGAACGCGCAGATCGCGCCATCAAGCGGGCGGTCGAGCATGCGCGCGGCTACGTCACCGGCGGCACGCTGTTCGAGGAAATGGGTTTCTATCACATCGGCCCGATCGACGGTCATAATCTCGAGCACCTGATTCCGGTGCTGAAGAACGTCCGCGACAATGCCGACGGCCCGGTGCTGATCCATGTCGTAACCCAGAAGGGCAAGGGCTATGGACCGGCCGAGGCGGCCGCCGACAAATATCACGGCGTCAACAAATTTGACGTCATTACCGGCGCGCAGGCCAAGGCGCCGGCCAACGCGCCGAGCTACACGAAGGTCTTTGCCGAAAGCCTGATCCAGGAAGCCCGCGAAGATGATCGCATCGTCGCCATCACCGCCGCCATGCCGAACGGCACCGGCCTCGACCTCTTCGGCGAGGCGTTCCCGGCGAGGACCTTCGATGTGGGCATCGCCGAGCAACATGCGGTGACTTTTGCCGCCGGCCTTGCCACGGAAGGCTTCAAACCTTTCGCTGCGATCTATTCGACCTTCCTGCAGCGCGCCTACGACCAGGTCGTTCATGACGTCGCGATCCAAAAACTGCCGGTGCGCTTTCCGATCGATCGCGCCGGCTTCGTCGGTGCCGATGGGGCGACCCATTGCGGCGCCTTCGATACGACTTTTTTGGCGACGCTGCCCGGTTTCGTCGTCATGGCCGCGGCGGACGAGGCGGAACTGCGCCACATGGTGCGCACGGCGGCAAGCTATGATGAAGGCCCCATTGCCTTCCGCTACCCGCGCGGCAACGGTGTCGGCGTCGACCTGCCGGAGCGTGGCTCGGTTCTCGAAATCGGCAGGGGCCGTATCGTCAGGGAGGGCACCAAGGTTGCGCTGCTTTCCTTCGGCACGCGGTTGCAGGATTGCCTGGCTGCGGCCGAGGAGCTCGGCGCGGCAGGGCTTTCCACCACGGTCGCCGATGCTCGTTTCGCCAAGCCGCTCGACGAGGACCTGATCAGGCGGCTGGCGCGCTCGCACGAGGTGCTGGTGACGGTGGAAGAGGGCGCGGTCGGCGGCTTCGCCAGCCATGTGCTGCAATTCCTGGCCCATGAAGGGCTGCTGGAAAACGGCCTGAAGGTGCGCCCGCTTGTGTTGCCGGACGCATTCACAGATCACGCCAAGCCCGAAAAGATGTATGCCGACGCCGGGCTGGACGCCGCAGGCATCGTGCGCACCGTCTTCGTGGCGCTGGGACGCACCGCCAGCGCGCAAAGCGCCTGAATCAAATCTCAACGGCTTGAATCAGCTTGTCGACAGGCGGTCGTAACCGACTGTTTACGTTGCTCGCGTGCAATGGCCGGGCAAGTGTCGCTCTCGGGTCATGTTGCAATGCGGGATGCTCTCGCTCTATAGAGGGTCATTCGATCGGACCCGGTGAAAATCCGGGTGGCTCTTCCTGCCGCCGATCCGCCGGACAACGCAACCGCCATTCGTGAGCCTTTGAACGGATCGTCCGATCTGCGCGGTTTTGTGTTTTCAATGGACATTTCATGCCTAGCTTGATGGACGCTGCGGATGTTGCCCGTCGTCTTGTAGATTTGTGATGCCCTGGTCCGTCTCATCGAGTGTTCCATATCGCTTGGAAGCAAGCGTTGAGTCCAGGATCACTCCTCGCCAGCGTGCCTTCGAGGAACGGCGTTCATGATGGCATCCGCCAGTTCTTCGAGGACGGAACTATCGCCTTTCGATGCGGCAAATAGCCTGAACTGCGCTTCTGGTAACTCTGGCAGACCGTAGCTTTTGGGTATCCTGACCAGGCCGCTTCTCAGCTGACTGGCGATCATCGGTGCTACAGCAAAGCCGGAGATGGCAGCCGCCCTCAGGCTGGCGTTGCTGGTGCAGATCATCACCGTGCGCTGGCTGATCCCGGCCTTGGCAAGCCGTTCAAGAGCAACTTCCCTGTATGGGCAAGGTTCCGGCAACACAGCCAACGGCAGCGGGTCTGGAAGATACACGCCGGTATGATCCGCCCATGCCCAGACAAGGGGCTCGCGCCACAGGAGGCGCCCCATCTCCTCACCCTCACATTGTGATCCGAGCACCAGTTCGATGTTGCCCTCCTTCATCTTCGAGAGGAGCTCACCCGGAATCCCGACTTGCACCTCGACCTGCAATCCGGGGCGATCAGCGCCGAACGCCTGCAAGGCGCGAAGGATGGGGACCTGTGCGAAGTCTTCCGAAAGGCCGACGCGAACCCTGCCGTGAAAGGGTGTCTGCGCCAGATCGGCCAAAGCATCCCGGTTAAGGGCGAGCATCGCCCGGGCATAGCCGAGCAGGCGCTCGCCATCGGGTGTCACGTCCAGTGAGCGCGTCGTTCTGTTGAGTAACGGCTTTCCGACCTGCTCTTCGAGACGGCGCAGGTGCCCACTGACAGCCGACTGCGTAAGGTTCAGTCGCGCTGCTGCCCGACTGAAGCCGCCTTCGTCGAACACGGCGACGAACGTCTTGAGCAGGACCAACTCCAACATATATTCTGACCCATGATGAATATCGTCGACAATCTCAATTTCTATATCGAATCAAAATATGGCGCAATGCGGTTCGTCCCAATAAGCAAGGACAATCCATGACCAAGCTGCTGCATATCGTTTCCTCGCCCCGCAAAGAGCGTTCCGCCTCGCGTGAGGTCGCCGAGGCCTTTGTTCAAAGCTGTCGTGCTCGGCGACCGGACTTGGAGATTTCAACGCTCGACCTATGGGATGTCGACCTGCCGGAATTCGGTGAGGACGCGATGTTGGCCAAATATGCGGGGCTCAGCGGCACGCCGCTTACCCCTTCTCAGCAGCAGGCATGGGCCACGTTGCAAGAATTGGCGCAGCAACTGCACTGGGCGGATATTCTCCTGCTGTCGACGCCCCTGTGGAATTTCAGCATTCCCTACAAGCTCAAGCACTTCATCGACCTGGTATCGCAGAAGGACATCCTTTTCTCGTTCGATCCTGAACACGGGTTCGGAGGACTGCTCCGGGATAAGATCGCAGTGGTCGTCCATGCACGAGGTCTCGACTATGCGGCGCAGTCCAATACTCCGGCGCAGCGCTTCGATTATCAAAAACCCTATGTACAAGCGTGGTTGCGCTTCATCGGTATCGAAGATGTCCGCAGTCTGATCATCCAGAAGACCCTCTTTGGACCCGATATCGACCATGCGGCTCGCCAGGATGCACGGGAGGCCGCGTCACGGCTCGCGGAAGACCTACTGTCGCGGACAACAGAGGCGATTGCGTGATTATGAAGCGCTTGCTGCGGACAAGAAGGGCGGTTCTGGAGACTCGAAGCTCGCCTCATGGTGGACCGAGCCGGTCGGCGCAAGGGGTCGTCTTCCGCCCTTCTGCACCGGTACTGAATGTCAGATTTTTCCGCTAAAGCGCGTCGCATTTGAACGGACTCTTGCGACGCGCTTAAAGTTCTTGTTTTACGCATGCGTTGTCGCAAAACCGCTGCGCACCCTCGGTTCAAGCCCGAGGGCATGTTTTTGCGCGGCATGCATTAGAACCACATGTCGCGCACGCAGCGACCATCGCGCGGCAGGTCCTCGAACGTGAGGAGGCCATCGAAATGGTCGATTGGCAAGTCGGCGACGGTGTCAGGCGGCGCAAGCCTCACATTGACGGCGATCCGAGTGCGACCGGCGGCACTGGCGCGCAAACCACGCCAGGCCAGCACACAGGCGCATGTCGGACAGAACAGAATCTCGAGCGACGGGGCATCCTTTCCGGAGCGCGTATAAGCACTTGTCGGTCCCGCAAGACGGATGCGTTCGTCAACATAATCGTAAGCCCACAGCGCGCCATAGCGGCGGCACAGCGTGCAATTGCAGGCTGTGATCGAGCCGGGATCGCCCTCCAACGTCCAGTGGGCCGCGCCACAATGGCAGGTTCCGGTCAGCATCCGTCTTCCTTCACGTTCTGGCAGCAAAACGGCATATGGTTCCCAACATTGTGCCGGACCTGGTGCGATATTCAACAGATTGTGGCGCGGCCTGCTTTCCCCCAAGATGTTCGTTGTTCTTCCCAATATCCTTGCCTTCGTGACGGGCTTTCGCCATGAAGGCCGATGAACTCCCCTTTGCCAGCCAGCCCACGCCAGCGGCTCGACGAACTTCTCGTCGCACGCGGCCTGTTTCCCAGCCGCTCTCGCGCCCGCGACGCGATCGAGCGCGGTACGGTGACGGCCGATGGCGTCATCGCCCGCAAGCCCGGCCAGACCGTCCTGGCTGATTGCCTCATAGCCGTCGATGATCCGGCACTGGGTTACGTGTCGCGTGCTGCGCTGAAGCTGATCGCCGGGCTCGATCATTTCGGTCTCGATCCCGCCGGCAGCGAAGCGCTGGACGTCGGCGCCTCGACCGGAGGCTTCACTCAGGTCTTGCTTGAACGCGGCGCGGCACATGTCACGGCGATCGATGTCGGGCATGGCCAGATACATCCGGATATCGCTGGCGATCCGCGTGTGACGGTGATCGAGGGATTGAACGCCCGTGATCTTTCCGCCGCCGATCTTGCCGATCGGATTCCGGATTTTATCGTCTCCGATGTCAGCTTCATCTCGTTGAAACTGGCGCTGCCGCCGGCGCTCGCCATTGCCAGCAGCGGCGCCAGAGCAATATTTCTGGTCAAGCCGCAATTCGAGGCGGGCCGCGAGGCGATCGGTAAGGGCGGCTTGCTGAAAGACCCATACGATGCCGCGCGGGTGGCCGGCCTGCTGCAGGATTGGCTGGACGGCGTCCCCGGCTGGCGCTCGCTGGGATTGCATCTGTCGCCGATCGAAGGCGGCGATGGCAACCGCGAGTTCCTGCTCGCCGGGATCAAGGACGCCGGAGTCGAGAATAAGGGGATCGGAGGCCGATGAACGCGCGCTTCACGATCACAAGGCTGGGATCCCAGGGCGACGGCGTCGCCGAGACCGAAACCGGCGAGCTTTTCATTCCGTTCACACTGCCCGGTGAAACCATCACCGCCGCGCGCGAAAAGGACCGTGCCAGGCTGATGGCGGTGCTGGAAGCGTCGCCGCTTCGTATCGATCCCGCCTGCCGACATTTCACCGAATGCGGCGGCTGCGCCATCCAGCATCTTGAGGCCGAAGCTTATCATCAGTGGAAGCGCGACAAGGTTGCGCATGTGCTCAACAGCAAGGGAATCGCCAGTGACGTTGAAGCGCTGGTGCCGTGCGCGCCGCAGACGCGTCGACGCGTCGTGTTCACCGCCCGACGGAGCGAGGCCGGCATGCTGCTCGGCTTTGTTCGCGCGCTGTCGTCCGAAATCATTTCCATCGAGGAATGCCCGATCTCGCTACCCGAGATCGTCGCAAAGCTCGACCGTCTGAAAGCACTCGCAGAATTGGTTTGCGCAACGACGAAATCGTTCCGCATGACGGTCACGGTGACCGGTTCCGGCCTCGATGTCGCGGTCCACGAGTCCGGCAAGCTTGGTGAGAACCAACGCCGCGTCGCCTCCAACTTCGTCATCGCTCAGGGATTGGCCAGGCTTTCGATCGATGGCGAGATCATCATCGAGCCCAAGAAGCCGGTTGTCATGTTCGGCAACGTCGCTGTCGAGGTGCCGCCGGGCGCTTTCCTGCAGGCCACCGCGGCCGCCGAGCAGGCGATGGCGGACATAGTCGGCCGGCACCTTGCGCGCGCCAAAAAGGTCGCCGATCTCTTCGCCGGTTGCGGCAGCTTTGCGCTACGCCTTGCCGCGGAGTCGGAAGTCCATGCGGTGGAAGGCGATGCGGCAGCGCTTTCGGCGCTCGACCGGGCGTTCCGTTTCGCCAGCGGTCTGAAACGAGTGACCAGCGAACGCCGCGACCTGTTCCGGCGGCCGCTTACATTCAAGGAGCTGAATGCCTTCGGTGGCGTCGTCTTCGATCCACCCCGCGCCGGCGCCGAAGACCAGTCGAAGCAGATTGCCCGTTCCGACGTGCCGCTTGTCGCTGCGGTTTCCTGCAATCCGGTGACGCTGGCGCGCGACCTGCGCATCCTCATCGACGGCGGCTATGCGCTGAAAAGAGTGACGCCGATCGACCAGTTCCTGTGGTCACCGCATGTCGAGGCCGTCGCGCTTTTGGAGAAGCCAAGGAGAAGGCGGTAGTAGGCTTGCATTTATTTGAGCTTGAATTGCGCCAGAAATGAGCCTATTTTGATCAGATGCCGTTCAAAACGCGCTAGGAAGCCGTCATGAATACCGCAGCCCTCGAAATTCGAGCATCGCGCTTTGGCGAGGAACGGACGCCCTTTCTTTCGGCAAGACGGGTGGCTGAATTGCTGGGCGTCAATCTGACCGAACTGGCGGGCCTGATCGGCGTAGCGCGCAACACGCTTGCCGCCAAGACCGGCGCGCGCAAGGTCGATGCTGCATTGAGTCCAATTGTCCGTATCCTGGCGATGGCAGGCGAGATGGCCGGTGATGAACAGCGTGCGGCGATCTGGTTCAAGCATCAGCCGATCCCCGGCTGGGCGGGAAAGACCGCCTACGATCTCGTTAGAGAGGGCAAGACGGACAAGGTGCTTGCCTATCTGGAGGCAGTCCGCTCCGGCATCTATGCCTGAAAACAGACTCAGCCTATGGCGTGCCTTCGTGCCGCGTTGGGCGCATTTGCCGCTTTCCGGCGAAGGAGCGGTCCGCTTTGGCGGGCGCTGGAATCCGGTGGGCACCCCGACCATCTATGCTGCGCGGGAATTGTCCACCGCTTGGGCGGAGTACAACCAGGGTTTTGTCCAGCATCCGGCGCTGATTGCGCAGCTCGAACTTTCAGGCGCGCGGCTGGCCAACCTGACGGACGCTGATGTGCTGACCAAGCTCGGCGTGACGGCAGACACTCACCGATGCGAATGGCGCGACATCATGGATCAAGACCTGGTGCCTGAGACGCACACGCTGAGAGATCGCCTGATTGCCGATGGGCAGCACGGCGTGATCTACCCGTCCTTTATGTCGCCCGGCGGCACATGCGTTGCGCTCTGGCGCTGGAACGAGGACGATGCGCCGCGTCTCAGAGTTATTGATCCCGACCATCGCCTGCCGAAAACGCCGTCATCGTGGCTGTAGGGCAGTTCGAAACTGGCCGGGCCGCTAGGCTTCTTTCACGCCGTCATATCCGGCCGCCTTTGCAGTCTTGACGAACTTGCGGTCAAAGGTCGCGAAGCCAGCGCAGTGAGCGGACTTGCCCAGATGCAGCGCATCAGCGAAATCCAATCCCCTTTCCGAGAGGTCGAGCGCGGACGACACGACCGCGCCGTCCTCCACCTCCACTGTGGGAAGCCCGCTGAACGCCCGTAACGTACGAGCGATTTCGAGCGGCGCAAAACCGTAGGTGCTGCGCAACACTCACTCGGCTTCCAGGATCACCGTGACAGTGACAAAGACCGGCTGGCTATCGATCAGCGCCCGGGCGCGGGAAGACTGCGTCGGGTGATCGCCCGTCAGGTAGCGGACGATCAGGTTGGTATCAATCGCGAGCATGGCGCCGCCGCGCTTCGGCGAGCACACCCGCGTCCATTTCTTCCAATGTCTTCGGCCTGCCTCTATGGGGCAGGGATCCAAACACGTCCTCTGGCCGCGTCTCGGCGAAGGCTGGCGCAGGCTTCAGCAGCACGCCCTCTGGGGTGTCCTCGACCAGAAGGCGTGTGCCAGCGTCCCATTCCCTCCGTTTCCGGATCGCACTGGGCAAAATGACCTGTCCCTTGGTCGAGACCGTAGTTATGAGCTTTTCCGCGGCAGCCATCTCGGCACGTCCTTAGAGCAATTCCAGGAAAGTCGTAGCGGCTTTCCGTCCGGAATTGCGGCAAAAAATAGCAGAGGGGCCAGCGATTCAATCAAAAGCTGAACCGCTCTAGGTGTAAGACGAGCGTAAGATAGCCGAAGCTCTCGCCAAATTCAAGGCGCAAGCTAGGCCTAATCGACGCGATGACGAGGCAGTGGGCGGCGGGGACTGGTTGTTCCGTGGCGGCGATAATTCGGCATCGACTCCATCAAACCCGTGTGCCGCCGACCGTCATCTGGTTCATCCTGAGATGCGGCTGGCCGACGCCGACTGGCACGCCCTGGCCGGCCTTGCCGCACATGCCGATTCCGGTGTCGAGCTTCATGTCGTTGCCGATCATCGATACGCGGTGCATGGCGTCAGGCCCATTGCCGATCAGCATGGCGCCCTTGATCGGCTGCGTCACCTTGCCATTTTCAATCATGTAGGCCTCGGTGCAGCCAAACACGAACTTGCCCGAGGTGATGTCGACCTGGCCGCCGCCGAAGGAAACGGCATAGATGCCATTCTTGACCGACGCGATGATTTCGTCCGGCTCCATGTCGCCTGAGGTCATGTAGGTGTTGGTCATGCGCGGCATCGGCTGGTGCGCGTAGCCCTCGCGCCGCCCGTTGCCGGTGGCCCTCATGCCCATCAGCCGGGCGTTCTGGCGATCCTGCATATAGCCGACAAGCTTGCCGTCTTCGATCAGCACGTTGCGGGCCGAAGGTGTTCCTTCATCATCGACGGTCAGCGAGCCGCGCCGCTCGGCCATGGTGCCGTCGTCGACGACGGTGACACCCTTCGCGGCCACCTGCTGGCCCATCAGCCCGGCGAAAGCCGATGTTTTCTTGCGGTTGAAGTCGCCTTCCAGCCCGTGGCCGACGGCCTCGTGCAGCATGACGCCCGGCCAACCGCTGGACAGGACGATGTCGAAGGTGCCGGCGGGCGCCGGGATCGCTTCGAGATTGACCAGCGCTTGCCGCAGCGCCTCCTTGGCGGCGTGCTTCCAACTCTCCTCGACCAGAAATTCGCCAAACGCCTTGCGCCCGCCCATGCCGTAGGAGCCGCTCTCCTGGCGGTCGCCATTGCCGACCACCACCGACACGTTGATCCTGACCAGCGGGCGGATGTCGCGCACCACCTGGCCGTCGGCGCGCACGATCTCGACATGTTGCCAGGAGGCGGCGAGCGAAGCCGTCACCTGTCGCACGCGCGGATCCTCGGCTCGCAGCCACGCATCGAGTTCCTGAAGGAGCTTGGCCTTCGCCTCGAAGGAGGGCGCGGGGATCGGGTTCTCGTCGCCGTAGAGGTGACGGTTGGTGCGGGCGGGCGCCGCGGCAAGCGTGCCGGAATAGCCGCCCTTCACCGTTGAGACCGCGTCGGCTGCGCGCAGCAGCGATGCTTCCGAAAGATCGCTGGAATGCGCGTAGCCACTCGCTTCGCCCGCGACGGCGCGCAGACCAAAGCCTTGATCTGTGTTGAAGTTGGCGGTCTTCAGCCGCCCGTTGTCGAACATCAGCGCTTCGCTTTCGCTGTATTCGAGGAACAGCTCGCCGTCGTCGGCGCCGTTGATGGTCTCGGCGACGATCTGTTTGATGCGATCGTCGGAAATGTCGAATTGGCCGATCAGGCTGTTCATGGCAGGTCCGTCCGTGGAAAGAGATTGTCCTCACGATGTAGGCGCGAAGGTGCGCCCAGACAATCGGCGATGACAATTGTCATCGCCAAAGGCCGGTCACAATCGCTTTTTCGTCTGTAGGATCTTGGGTTCTGACCGGTTCTCAAGGCAGGGCGGCGAACCCGTCGGCGAAACCCTTGAGCTCGACCGGGATGCCGATGCCTTCCTCCGGCGTCTGGAAGACGATGAAGGTGGCTGACGTTCCGGTCTTCAGCGTGTCGAGCAGCGGCTTTTCGAGAATGACCTCGGCATAGCAGCCGTCCTGGAAGCAGCGCACGAAATAGGCCCGGCCGATGTCCTTGCCATCGACATTGAGGCCGAGCCCGTTGGGCAGCAGCACGCCGAGCGGCGCCAGCACGCGCAGGATTTCAGCCTTGTTGTCGGCGGTGCGCAGCACGACGACGGAAAGCCCCATCTCGGGACGGTCCTCGGCGACGACGTTCTGCATCATCACGCATTGTTCTGATGTGGCCCCGGCCGGAGTGTCGCAGATGATCGACCATGCGCCATGCGTCGACCGCACCTTGCCGCTTGGCTGCGCAGCATTGGCCTGGCCGATGCCAGACAAGCCAACGCCAGATAGGCCAACGCCAGATAGGCCAACGCTAGACACGGCAGCGAGAAGAATGACCTTCGCCAAGCTTCTCGAAAGCCCAAGTTTCGAAAGCCCAAGTCTCGAAAGCCCAAGTCTCCAAAGCCAAGAATTCATGACGGCTCCATTGCGAATCACGGCACTTTAAGCCGCGCCAAGGGCAAGTAAAGGATGAGACCACTGCCGGCCGGCCTCGACCAAGGCAATTGTGCGCTTTTCCGTGCCAAATTCGCCCGAATTGCGACAGCCCGGCGCATTTTGCCAGGACAGTCCGCCGCTCGGGCTTCCGCGATCCGCCACCGCCGCGGCCGCCGCCAAAATGCGCAGCCGAGCTTGCGCGCAAAAATGCCGCACGGTTTCCTCCGCTCCTTTCTTGCGGAGGCAAATAGAGTATGGTTTGAACCAGCCTCGGGACTGTCCGGGATTCCCGTCCCGGCGTTGTTCGATATGCTTGCGGTCCGATCGCGAGGAACTGGGAGATAATGACGGCAATGAGAAAATTCCTAGCAGGCGCCAAACTCCTAGCGAGCGCGTGGGCTGCCGCCACATTGTTCACCGGCGCATCCGCCCATGCGGCCCAGCCTGCGCCGTGGGAAATGACCTTCCAGCCCGCCGCCACCGAGATGATGCGGCAGATCGCCTGGTTCGAGCAATACACGCTGTGGTTCATCGTGCCGATCACCCTCTTCGTGCTCGCTCTTATCGCCTATTGCATCTTGAAATTCCGTGCCAGCGTCAACTCGATCCCGTCGCGCACCAGCCATAACACGCTGATCGAGGTGATCTGGACGGTTGGGCCGGTCGTCGTGCTGCTCTGTCTCGCCATCCCTTCGTTTCAGCTCCTGACCGCGCAATACACACCGCCGGAAGAAGCCAAGCTGACCATTAAAGCGACCGGCAACCAGTGGAACTGGGACTACGAATACCAGACCGAAAACACGCTTTCCTTCAACTCCGCGATCCTGGTGGATTCTGACCGCGCGGCGGCCGGCAAGGAGGATCGCGGCGTTTATCCGCGCCTGCTCGCCGTCGACAACGAGATGGTGGTGCCGGTCAACACCATGACCCGGGTGCTGGTGACGGCGGCGGACGTGATCCACGCCTTTGCCATGCCGTCCTTCGGCATCAAGACCGACGCGGTTCCGGGCCGCATCAACGAGGTCTGGTTCAAGGCGGAAAAGGAAGGCCTCTATTACGGCCAGTGTTCGGAACTCTGCGGCAAGGACCACGCCTTCATGCCGATCGCGATCCGCGTCGTCTCCGACGCCCAGTACAAGACCTGGCTGGCGGCAGCCGGCACCGACCTTCCCGGCGCCAACAAGGCGCTGATGGCCGAGGTCGACAGCAAAGACAAGGTAGCGGTCGCCGGCAACTGATGCCGCGACCAGAAAAGATCAGGGAACGGAGCCGAACATGGCAGACGCTGCAGCTCACGACGATCACGACCATAAGCCGTATCATGGCTGGGTCCGGTGGGTGAATTCGACCAACCACAAGGATATCGGTACGCTCTATCTGATCTTCGCGATCATGGCGGGCTGCGTCGGCGGTGCCCTTTCGGTCGTCATGCGCATGGAACTGCAGGAGCCGGGGATCCAGATTTTCACCGGCCTGGCGCAGATGGTCTACGGCTTGAATGCCGACGCCGCGCTCGATGGCGGCAAGAGCATGTACAATGCCTTCACCACTGCGCATGCGCTGATCATGATCTTCTTCATGGTCATGCCGGCGCTGATCGGCGGTTTCGCCAATTGGATGGTGCCGATCATGATCGGTGCGCCCGACATGGCTTTCCCGCGCATGAACAACGTCTCGTTCTGGCTGCTGCCACCGGCTTTCATCCTGCTGATCATCTCGGCCTTCGTGCCGAGCGCGCCTGGCGCCTACGGCGTCGGCGGCGGCTGGACGATCTATCCGCCGCTATCGACGTCGGGCCAGCCGGGACCGGCGATGGACCTTGCGATCCTGTCGCTGCACATCGCCGGCGCTTCGTCGATTCTCGGCGCCATCAATTTCATCACCACCATCTTCAACATGCGCGCGCCTGGCATGACGCTGCACAAGATGCCGCTGTTTGCCTGGTCGGTGCTGATCACCGCTTTCCTGCTGCTGTTGTCGCTTCCGGTTCTGGCCGGCGGCATCACCATGCTTTTGACCGATCGCAACTTCGGCACCACCTTCTTCGCGCCGGATGGCGGCGGCGACCCGATCCTGTTCCAGCACCTGTTCTGGTTCTTCGGGCATCCGGAAGTCTACATCCTGATCCTGCCGGGCTTCGGCATCGTCAGCCATATCGTCTCGACTTTCTCGAAGAAGCCCATCTTCGGCTATCTCGGCATGGCCTATGCCATGGTCGCGATCGGTGCGGTCGGCTTCATCGTCTGGGCGCATCACATGTACACGACCGGCCTGTCGCTCGACACGCAGCGCTATTTCGTCTTCGCCACCATGGTTATCGCGGTGCCGACGGGCGTAAAGATATTCTCGTGGATCGCCACCATGTGGGGCGGGTCGATTTCGCTCAAAACCCCGATGCTGTGGGCGATTGGTTTCATCTTCCTGTTCACTGTCGGCGGCGTTACCGGCGTCCAGCTTGCCAATGCCGGTCTCGACCGCCCGCTGCACGACACCTACTACGTGGTCGCGCATTTCCATTATGTGCTGTCGCTGGGCGCGGTCTTTGCCATCTTCGCCGGCTGGTACTACTGGTTCCCGAAGATGACCGGCTACATGTATTCGCCTGTCATCGCCAACACCCACTTCTGGGTCACCTTCGTCGGCGTCAACCTCGTCTTCTTCCCGCAGCATTTCCTCGGCCTGTCCGGCATGCCGCGCCGCTACATCGACTATCCGGATGCGTTTGCCGGCTGGAACATGGTGTCGTCCTACGGCTCGTATATTTCCGCTGTCGGCGTGGTCATCTTCCTCTACGGCGTGTTCGAGGCGTTCCAGAAGAAGCGGGTAGCTGGCGCCAATCCATGGGGCGAGGGTGCAACGACGCTTGAATGGC